>CAZFQI010000004.1:65315-80448 GCA_964520755.1 uncultured Marinobacter sp.
TCCAGAGCCTCGTCGATCCGGCCCTTGAGACCGTCGGTGGCCAGGAATTCACGATAGGCATGTGCTGTAGTGGCAAAGCCACCCGGAACGGTAACACCTGCGTTGGCGAGATTACTGATCATTTCGCCGAGTGAGGCGTTCTTGCCGCCTACCCGATCGACATCGGACATTCCCAGGTGATCAAACCAGATAATGTAATCTTCCAAAGCATGTCTCCCTTGAGTCTGTAAAGCTAAGAGCAAAATCGGGCCAGCGGTATCAAGCAGTAAAACCAGACAATATCCACTGCGGAGTCTCGAACTTGGCGTGTATGATACTGTAACCTGCGGAAATTACCTAGGCCACCAAGCCAGGAATCAAGGAACCAAGGAACCGGACGATACAGCATGAAACGCACTGCTTTTTTCATTTCTGATGGCACCGGCCTGACAGCCGAAGCACTGGGGCACAGTCTTCTGGCCCAGTTCGAAAAGATCGAATTTGAACGGGTCACCGTTCCCTATATCGCGGACGAAGAAAAAGCCCGGGAAATGGTGAAACGGATCAACAAGGCGGCCGAGACAGATGGCGCGCGCCCGCTGGTGTTCGACACCATTGTGAACAGCGATATCCGGGAAATCATCGCCACCGCCGAAGGCTTCATGGTGGATATTTTCGGGACCTTTCTCAAACCCCTGGAGCAAGAGCTGCAGTCCTCCTCTTCGTATACCGTGGGTAAGTCCCACGCCATCAATAACGAAGGGAGCTATGAGCGCCGGATCAATGCAGTCAACTTTGCACTGGATAACGACGATGGAGCGCGCACACGGCATTACGATGAAGCCGATCTGATCCTCGTCGGTGCTTCCCGAAGCGGGAAAACGCCCACCTGCCTTTATCTGGCACTGCAATATGGTGTGAAGGCGGCGAACTACCCGATTACGGAAGAAGATCTGGCAGACCAGCAGATCCCCAAGGCGCTCAAACCGCACAAAGAGAAGATTTTCGGGCTGACCATCGATCCGGAACGCCTGGCGACCATACGCAACGAGCGCCGGCCGAATTCCCGCTACTCATCCATCAAACAGTGCATGCATGAGATTGAGGAAATCGAGTTGATGTACCGGCGTGAACGGATTCCGTACCTGAACACCACGGCCTATTCCGTGGAGGAAATCTCCACCCGCATCATGGTGACAACCGGATTGAAGAGACAGCGTTAAGGGGGCCAAAGCCTCAGGAAAATGATCGGGCTCAGACGAAAAAGGGGTCAGGTGAAATGCTCATCTGACCCCTTTTAGTATCAGCTTTACAGTTCCTGAATCGTCAACCCTAGCTTCTCGACCACGGCCCGGTTCTCCGGACTGGTTACCACGGCCGTACTGGCTTTCTCCGGCACCAGCCAGGTTTTCGCCACACGCTTCAGATCGTCCAGTGTGACCGACAGCACCCGCTCCCGGAACCTCGCCCGTTGTTCCGGGGTACGGCCAAACAGCTTGTTGTGGAAGGCATGACGAGCCGCGCCCGCGGGGGACCGGGGCCTGTCGAGTTGGCCAATTACACCAAGAATCGACTCTTCCAGTTCCTGATAATCGTGGTCATTGTCCTGCAGCCATGCCAGGGCCGCGTCGAAATCGTCCAGCGTTTCCTCCAGGCGCGGATCACGGTAGGAGAAGAAACGGAAAGTGCCGTTCACACTGTCCTGGCCAGCGCCACCGCCGTAGGCACCACCCTTTTCACGGATGGCACGGTGAAGGTAACCATTGCGCAGAAAGCCACCCAGCACGGTCAGTGCCGCCGCATCCGGATGATCCACGGCTACAGTGCTGTAGGCCCTGGAACAGAAGTTGACCTGAGTGGAGGTCAGCCAGGCCTCGCGGGTTGTGTAATTGACCGGCTCCATTTTCCAGCCGGAGACACCCGCCTCGGAGGCGTCACGCCAGCAGGACTTAAGATCATCAACCATCGCCGGCAGCTGGTCGTCTTCACCAATCACCAGGAACTCGCGGCCCTGGTTGCCAATCTTCTTGTGCAATGCGGAAAGCTTGTCGCACAGCGCTGTCAATTCCTCCGGATCTTTCAGGGCCTGGTCCAGCTGCTTGGTGCCGCGAATACCGGCAAGACCACCAAGCCGGAACGACAGCCAGGCTCCGGGGCTCATACCCTGGCACGCTGCGCCCATGGCCAGGGCATGACCACTGCCGGTTACTGCCTGCTCTCGACGGGCACGAATCTGGGCAATAATCTCCCGGATCCGCTCTTTCTCATCGAAGCGGGCGCTGGTGTAGACATCCCGCAGAAGACGGGTTAATTCACTGCGATTACGGGCCAGCGCCTTGCCGTTGAAGATGATGTATCCGGACAATTCCTGAACATCATCAATACGGCCTTTGGCGCTGAATGCCGCGCCGATACCACCGGACTCCGCAGAAATACGGTCCTGCATCTGCAGGTAGTCCAGATCCCCACAACCCACTTCGGAGATCAGGGTGGTGTAATACGGCACCAGCAGAAGCTCCTCTTCGGTCAGGGCCGGCACCGGGACAACAATCTGTTCGTATACCAGGCCATTGGTACCACGGGCATAAACGGTCGCCGAAATATCGCCGTCATAGCGTCCTTCAGGCTCAGGCATCTGCAGCGGCACATCAGACAGATCCACTTTGGGCAGAATGGAGTCGTCATCCTTGTGCATCTGGCGTTCTTCCAGTGCCTTGGCCCGATCCACAATCATCCGGACTTCCTCGTCGGTCAGCTCGGCCTTGCGACGGGCCAGAGCTTCACGGATAGCCTCCTGGCGACGGGACTCAAGCTTTTCATCCGGACGCAGAGTCAGAGTGACCCGATGGGGATTCTCCAGAAGCTTACGGCGGATCAGATCGGGCACATACTGCGGATCCCGGATCTTTTCCCGGAGCGTTGCCAGCACCGGTTCCAGATCCAGCAGTTCGACGGGGTCACCACCGTGCACCATGGGTGCGATGGCGCTCATGATCAGTTGCAAACCATAAGGGAACTGGTCGCCTGCGATTTCCCGCTGGTGCAATTCGAGCTGATGCAGGATGGCTTCCAGACGTTCCTGGCTGACGCCCTCCTCCACGACCTTGAGCAGCGTGGACTCGAGCAGCGCTTCCAGATCCTTGTGTTTGTCCGGCTCGCTGCCTTCGATGCCGCAAACAAAGGTCATTTCACGGTTGGAGTCTTCCAGACCACACATGGGCGAAGGTGCATGGCCAAGATCCGTGGTTTCCAGGGCTCGCATCAGTGGTGAGGCACTGTTTTCCAGCAGTACCGCAGAGAGCAGTTGACCCTCCAGGTTCTCGTGCAAATCAAAGCTGTGGCCCAGCAACCAACCGACAACGATGTGGGTCTTGTTGTCGGTACCCTCACCTTCGTTAACCGCGTAGCCCTGCTCGACCCGCACCGGTGCGAACATCCGCTTCTCGTCGCGCACCGGAAGATCGATGTCCAGCCGGTCGAACCGTTTCAGTGCCAGCTGTTCAAACTTTTCATGGTGCTCATGCGCAGGAATATCACCATAGGTAGCAAATATCGCATTGCTGGGATGGTAGTGGTGGCGGTAGAACTGCTGCAGGTCGTCGTAACTGAGGTCGACAATATGATCAGGCTCACCGCCACTGTTGTAGTGATAGGTCGTGGTCGGGAAAAGATGGCTGCTCAGGTTCTGCCATAGCTGGGAGGTGGGCGAACTCATGGCGCCTTTCATTTCGTTGTAGACAACGCCCCGATACACCAGATCAGTGGAAGGATCCTCCGGCTTGTCGAACTCCAGGCGATGACCTTCCTGCGCAAAATCCAGCGGATCGAGCTTGGAGAAAAATACACAATCCAGGTAAACCGACAACAGGTTGTCGAAATCCTTCCGGTTCATGCTGGCGAACGGATAGGCGGTCCAGTCGCTACTGGTAAAGGCGTTCATGAAGGTGTTCAGGGACCGCCGGATCATCATGAAGAACGGATCACGAACCGGAAAACGCTCACTACCACACAGTGCGGTATGTTCGAGAATGTGGGCTACGCCGGTGGAATCCATCGGGAAAGTCCGAAGCGCCACGAAAAATACGTTCTCGTCGTTATCGGCTGCCAGATGCAGGTGCCGGGCGCCGGTCTTCTTGTGGCGATACTCCTCAACCTCGAGGTTGAGCGTGTCGATCCGGTGACTGCGAAGCTTCTCAAAGGCCGGATGGGTTGCGTTGTCGATCACTGCAGCCATTCAAACTATCCTGTCTTTAAACAATTGGAGAATTGTAGGGTAACACGTAGTATCGATTATCATGCATCACTCCCGTAGCCATAAGGTACCCCAGCCGTCCATGACAACACCTGCACCTCAATCAAAGGCTGTTGACGCCCCGGAAGTAGCCGCCTATTGGGCAGAACGCCGCCGTTATCTTGACCGGATCCGGAAGGTACCGGAAATCAGACAGCGTTTCTGGCGGGAAGTTGCCATTTACCTGCTTCGCCGCTTGCTCTGGTCGTTCGGATTCTTCCCGGTTTTTATCGCCTTCTGGGTACCGTTAGTACTGGCCAGCTTCAATCCGGTTGTACTTGCTTCAGACCTGATTCCACTGCTGCAGAACTTCGTCGATTCCAACCCGGAAGTGCAAGCCACCACCATCAGCACGCTGGTCATTGCCTGGGCTTCTATCGGTTTTTTCTTCCTGGTGTTTGATTTCGTGCTCACCCCGTTCAAATCACCCTATGCATACGAAGCCGATGTGTACATGAGATCATGGGAGCAACTCAACCATGACCAGCTTCCGGATAAAGTGTGATTTGGCCTGCATTCTCGGTAACTCCCGGACACTTTCTGTTACATAGCGTTGCAGTCACTGGGTAAGATGAAGCGGTAGACAGAATTCCAAGAATGCAGGATCAAGAGGTTCCGTCATGGTCGATTTCAGACCGCTTCTTTTCGTTAATGCCCTGGCGCTTATGCTGCTGGTTACCGCCGGGTTCGCATCGGTCCGGGATGATCTGCGGATAACGGAAACCTTCGAACCGCCCGCCGCTGATCAGGTGGCTGCCGCCGTAGCCGCTAAACCCGAAACCAGCACGCCACCTGAACCTGCTTCCAAAGTATCCGCCAAAGCCGAGCCACCTGCCCCGGAAGTCCGTTCACCCGTGGTCGACACTACTCCATTTACCGTTCCACCCATGCCGGAGAACCCGGAGGTACTGGCAGTGGCTGAACCGCCGGCGGCAATAACAACGCGCACAGACGGAGCTCCGGCAACTCAGAAAAAACCCGTAAAACAACAGCAACCACAACCCTCAACGCAAGCCCTGCTGGTGCTCCGCTCCAATGTAGTCGGCGATCAGGTCACCATTAATGGCAAGGAATACGGCGCGACCCGACTGGATCTCAAGCTGGATCCTGGCCGGTACGAGGTCACCATCAGCAAACCCGGCTTCAAGCCCTGGAACCGCACGGTTGCCCTCGAAGCCGGTAATGAGATGACCCTGGCGGGCAAGCTGGAAGCCTTTACCACCGTGAATTACCGTGACGGCACCTGGATTGGCGGCGTGAAATCCGGTGACGGCACCTATCAGGATGCCGATGGCCTGCGCTACGAGGGCCATTTTGTAGACGGCCAATTCCACGGCCAGGGCACCGCCTGGTATCCCGATGGCAGCCGTTACGAGGGAGGCTGGTCGGCCGGCAAGCGCGAGGGCGAAGGTGAGTGGCGCAGCGCCGACGGCTCCCGCTACTCCGGCGAATTTCGGGCTGACCAGTTCAATGGCAAGGGCACCCTGACAATGGTAAACGGCGACATATTGACCGGCCACTGGCAGGACGGACAGTTAAACGGCCACGGCTCCCTGACCACTGCAGACGGCATGCTCTATGTTGGCGGCTTCCGGAACGATGAATTCCACGGTAGCGGCACACTGACCTACCCTGACGGGCGCCATTATGAGGGCGAGTTCTCCAACGGCGCCTTCCACGGCACCGGGGCCGAGGTCTTTGCCAGCGGCAAGAAATACGAAGGCCAGTACATCGAAGGGAAGTTTCATGGCAAGGGGTTGTTAAAGAACCCCAATGGCAGCTCGATCGAAGCCACTTTCCGTCATGGCGAACCTTACGGACAGGTACGCCTGACCACGGCGGCAGGGGAAATTTTCACTGCCCGAACCACTGAACCCGGTGTCTGTTATCGGGACAAGAGCTACCGGGCCACCGAGTGCCCGAAACTGGAAGGCTGGTAATCACAACGGCCCGATAACAAACGCGTTTGCAGTAAACGATTGAGGTAGTGACATGGCGATCAAGAACGCTCTGCTGGTAGATGACTCCAAGGTGGCACGATTTGCCCTGAGCAAACTGCTGGAGAGTCGCGACATGGAAGTCAACATGGCTGGCTCGGCCGAAGAGGCCCTGGATTTCCTCAATAGTCATGGCCGTCCGGATGTTATCTTCATGGACCACCTGATGCCCGGAATGAATGGCGTGGAAGCCACCAAGGCCATCAAGGGCAACCCCGAGACCGCCGGCATCCCCATCATCATGTGCACATCCAAGAAATCGTCCTCGTTTATGGAAGAAGCGAGGAACTTTGGTGTTTACAACATCCTGACCAAGCCACCGCAAACCGAGGGACTCAGAGAAGTTCTGGATCAGCTGGCCAGCGATGTTACAGGCGGAACTCTGCCGGAGCCGCCCGCTGAAACGGCCGCCTCCCCCGGGGACGAGGACGAACTGCTGAACGTGCCAGCAGATGCGTCGGTGGAACTGTCGCCCAAGACGGGTGATTCAGCCGGTCGCGGCAACCCACAAGCCAATGTGGTTCCGCTGACCAGCGAGCTCATTGAGCAGATTGCCCGTTCCGCGGTCAAAACCCACATCAACAACCGCCTGCACGAACTGCTCAGCTCACTCTTCGACGAACAGTTCGACCATTTGAAGCGGGCCCTGGACGAATCCCGCAGCAAACAGGACGCGGCCATTGAGGAACGCCTGAACGCCCTTACCGACATGGTCGACGAGCGCACCAGAAACCTGCGCGACGAAGTCGCCGCCGAGGTCAACCTCAACCTCGGGAGCGAGCTGGCAGTACTCAGGAAGGAACTGAAAAAGAACTCTGGCTTTACCGGTGAACACATGGCCGAGCTGAAAGACCACATCACCAGTGTTCAGACGATTGATACGGAGTTCTGGCAGACCCTGCAATCCGAGGCCATTCAGCAGGCCCACGAGATTTCCCGGGAAACAGCCGAAGACATTGCCCAGCGCACAATCGATCTGTTTGTTTCTCAGCAGCGTTCAGCGGCGTCGCGGATCTACACCATTGGTCTTGCCGTGAGCCTCGGGATCTTCAGCGTCGGGATTGCCTGGCTGTCGGGCCTGTTCGGCTGAGCAGCTCCCGGATTCTGCGCCAGTCTGTCGGGGTGTCCACATCGTCGTGGACCCCCGGAATGTCTACCCGGGTTGCCCGCACCTCTGCCAGCAGGCGCCCGGCGCCCCTATCCCCTTCCAGATCCAGTACCAGGGGCCAGAGCCAACGCGGCAAGTAGGCCGGCACGCCCGGCCGGTCACCATAATCTGCGGCAATGGGCTGTTCCGGTACGCAGCGGGCCGCTTTGCCAAAAGCTGCCAGAGCGTTAAGATCCAGCAGCGGCTGGTCCGCCACCAGAACAAAAACGCCCTTTACCGCCGGCCCCAGGCTTCGAAGCCCCGCAGACAGCGATGCCGATATTCCCTCCTGCCAATCCGGCGCCCGCAGCCAGGAGGAAGGCTGGCGTCGACAACGAAACCGGATCAGTGGATACCAGGCCCCGCACACTACCCGGACATCCGGGCTCAAGACCCGGCCCTGGCCAATGGCGGCGTCCAGAAGCGTATGGTTGCGGGAATCCGCCTCTGCCCGGTTGCCAGGCATCAGGGGCAACAGGGCTTTGGGCCGGCCAAGGCGACTGGAAGCACCGGCAGCCAGTATCAGTACCGGGAATTGCTGATCGTTACGCTTGTCGAAGTTTAAGATGATGAGCTCGATCCAAAAAGAAATGGAGCGCTGGCCAGCTGCCAGACTGCTGTATTCGGTGATTTTTGCTAGAATTCGGCCATCAATCAACCATACCCGCCTGGAAATTTGATGAACCATCTGTTTGTAGACAACCTGACCGTTATCGATTTCGCCTACCTGGACCCGACCCGGGGGTTGGTAGGTGAAAGCTGGATTGCGGATGTGGTGCTTGGCGGGGAGCTGGACGAACAGGGCATGGTGTTCGACTTCAGCAACGTAAAACGCACCATCAAACGGGTGATCGATGAGCGTGTTGACCATCGCCTGGTGATTCCCCGTGGCTACCAGGGACTGTCCTGGAACGAGGAACAGCCAGACACCTTTACCTGGGCACTCACCGATGGCAGCCAGATCATTCACCGCTCCCCGGACGAAGCCATCGTCTGGTTGTCCGCCGACCGGGTTGTGCCTTCGGCCGTTGCCTCGCTGCTGGAATTGGAAATCAAGGCGGTACTTCCGGCCAACGTGATTTCCGTGGAGATCAATCTCCGGGAAGAGGAAATCGACGGCGCCTACTATCACTACGTGCACGGCCTGAAGAAACACCTGGGCAACTGCCAGCGCATTGCCCACGGCCATCGCTCACCGATTCGTATCGATCGCAACGGCCACCGCGATTACGATCTGGAATGCCGCTGGGCGAAGCTCTGGCGGGATATTTACGTGGGTTCCGAGGAGGATGTGGTGCGGCGCCATGTGGGCGAAGACGGCGTTCGCTACGTGACCTTCGAATACGAGGCCAACCAGGGGGAGTTTGCGCTGACCCTTCCAGAGGAACGCGTATACATGCTGGATACAGACACCACGGTGGAACTGATTGCCGCCCACATGGCCGACAAGCTCAAGGTGGAGTTTGCGACAGACACCATCCGGGTGAAGGCTTATGAAGGTGTTGGCAAAGGGGCCATTGCCGAACGTTGATCGGATTCGGGGTCCGATGAAAATGTCATCGGACCCCGGTTTTGCCTGGCTTGAAATTCAGGCACAAAAAAACCGCCATAAGGCGGTTTTTTTGATGGCTATCCGGTGGACTAAACCGTCAAGCCGTATTGGCGTCCCCTAGGGGGTTCGAACCCCTGTTGCCGCCGTGAAAGGGCGGAGTCCTAGGCCACTAGACGAAGGGGACTAGAAATTGGTGGAGCCAGGCGGGATCGAACCGCCGACCTCAACACTGCCAGTGTTGCGCTCTCCCAGCTGAGCTATGGCCCCTCAACGGCTGCGTATATTAAGGATCCGCCCTATGGGCGTCAACCTCTGAAACACACTTTTTTTCAGTTTTCTGAACATCCCTGTTCAAGCCGTTTATTAATTCACCAAAGCGGTTAATGAATACCCAGAGCCGCGTATTCTTTTTCCACCTTCTTGGTTTCCTTCTTGGAGAAACCACCCATCACTTCAAGCGCATGCCTGAGCCGTGAACGAGTCATGTCCGGGCCCAGCAGCGCCATGGAATCCATGACAGACCAGGAATTCGGCGTACCGGCAACCGCCACAAAAATGGAGAACATGAAATCTCCCATCTTCAGGTCCATGGCTTTAGCCAGGGCCTTGATGTCCGCGAAGATGGTCTCCTTGCTCCAGTGGCGCTGTGCTTCAAGCTTCCAGAGCGTAAACTGCAGAACCCGCTTGATCTGGGCCTCTTCAAGTTTGTTATGGGCAAAGTCCTCCGGCTTCAGGTTGAGCATGCCTGAGAACATGAACTGGGCCATGGGCGCCACATCCGAGAACACCTCTGCCCTGCCCTTGATGTGAGGCACCAGAGCACGCAGGGCGTCCTCGTTGAACCACCACTGGCGCATGCGCTCCATGAACTGCTCTTCAGTCAACTCTTCACGCAGCCACTGGCCGTTCAGCCAGCGAAGCTTCTCCACATCGAATACCGGGCCACCAAGAGAGACACGCTGGATGTCGAAGTTCTCAATCATCTCATCCAGTGTGAACTTTTCCCGCTCGTCGGGCATGGACCAGCCCATGCGCCCGAGATAGTTGGTGACGGCCTCCGGCAGAAAGCCCATGCGCTCATAGAAATTGATGCTGGTGGGGTTCTTGCGTTTGGACAGCTTGCTCTTATCCGGGTTACGCAACAGCGGGAGGTGACAGAGCACCGGCATGTCCCAGCCAAAATACTGGTATAGCAGCTTGTGCTTCGGCGCCGAGTTGATCCACTCCTCGCCCCTCAAAACATGGGTGATTTCCATCAGGTGATCATCAACCACATTGGCCAGGTGATAGGTGGGCATGCCGTCGGATTTGAGCAGGATCTGGCAGTCCACCTGGGCCCAGTCAATCTCGATGGTGCCCCGGAGCATATCGTCAATCTCGCAGACGCCCTCGTCGGGCACTTTCATGCGAATCACATATGGCTCGCCCGCGTCCAGACGACGCTTCACTTCGTCATCGGACAACTCCAGGTCGCCCTTGATGCCCGGGTTCAGGCCCTGGGCTTTGCGTTCTTCCCGAATGGCTTCCAGATCTTCCGGTGTACGGAAGCAATAAAAGGCGTGCCCGGCGGTCACCAGGTCCTCGGCATACTGACGGTAGGAGTGCTTGCGCTCGGACTGCCGATAAGGGCCGTGGGGGCCACCTACATCGGGGCCTTCATCCCAGTTCAGGCCGAGCCAGCGCAACGCCTTGAGAATGTCCTGCTCGGATTCTGCGGTACTGCGGGCCTGGTCAGTGTCTTCGATACGCAGGATGAACTGGCCGCCGTGCTGACGGGCAAAGCACAGGTTGAACAGGGCCACGTAGGCGGTACCAACGTGAGGGTCACCAGTGGGTGACGGAGCAATTCGGGTACGTACAGTCATGAAACCTTCCTGAAAAATCGGTGGCCGTTTGATAAAGCGGGCATTATACCGGCCATCGTCAGGTTTCGCATGATCAGGAAGTTAACGAGCGTACCGCAAAGCGCCCGCGGAAAGTTTCTTTTGCCGCGGCCCGGCTCGTTTGTTACATTATAACATTACACAATTGCATCGCAGGATCTGATTTATCATGCGCGTTCCCGGAAAAGCACTTTCTCTGGCACTCGGTGCCGGCACCCTTTTGATCAGCGGCGCTCTGCAGGCCGAGACCCGTATTGTTACTTCCATCAAACCGGTTGAGCTGATTGTCAGCGCGATCGCCACGGAAGACATGCAGACAACGAGCCTGGTTCCGCCTGGCTCCAGCCCCCACAACTACACCATGAAGCCATCCCAGCGCCGGGCACTGGAAAACGCCGACGTGATTTTCTGGGTGGGGCCCGACATGGAAACCTTCCTAAATCGCCTTCTGGCCGGGCAGGAGTTCAGCAGCCGAACGGTCGCACTCATGGATGCCGAGCACGAATCCGGGGAAGACACCCACGATGAGCACGCTCACGACGAACACGCGGACGATCACCATGGCCATGCTCATGAGGAGGCCAAGGAAGAAGAGCACCATAACGACGGACACGGACACGGCCATGATCACGGTGACGGAGAAGACCCGCACATCTGGCTGGATCCCGAATTGGCCATCGAAATGGCCGAAACTATCCGCGATGCTCTCTCAGGACTGGACGGTGTTGACGCTGGCGCGTTAACCGAGAACTTCGAACAGTTCAAAGTCAGCGTTCGAGAAGCCGATGCCAGCATTCGCGACCGTCTTGCACCGGCGCACGAAATCAGCCTGTTCGCCTATCACGACGCCTTTACCCGATTTGCCGAACACTATGATTTGAAACTCGAAGGCGTTCTTACGCTAAACCCGGAGCTGTCGCCGGGGGCACGCCACATTGCAGAGGTTCAGGAAAAGCTGCGCAACGCCAACCACCCCTGCCTTCTGACTGAACCCCAGTTCAACCGCCAGTGGTGGCGCTCGATCACAGAAAACCTGGACGTTACCTTCAGCACCTGGGACCCTTTGGCCACCGACATCGAAGCCACGCCCGAGGGTTACAACAACTTCCAGCAAAGCATTGTCGACGCGGTGCTCAAGTGCCTACCAGAGGATGCTGAGCATTAACGGAATGGTGACGATGGCCAGCAAGGTCTGGCCACTTATGATGCCCGCCATCAAGGGGGCATCACCGCCAAGCTGCCGGGCCAGAATATAGGCTGAGGTGGCCGTAGGAAGCGCCGCCAGGAGAATCGCTACCTGCACCATCAGTCCCTCAAGGCCCAGCAACATTGCCAGCCCGGCAGCCATCACCGGAAACCCAACCAGCTTCAGCGCGGATGACACAATAAATGGCAGGGAAGCCCCTCGCAGGGCTTTCAGTTGAAGCCCGGCACCGACCGTCATCAGCCCCATCGGCAACGCCAGATTGCTGAGGGGCTCGAGAATACCGCCGATCAGCGGATGAAACCCGATCTCGAAGAAGCTCCAGACCACGCCGATCACCGAGCCCACGATCAGAGGATTGGTCACGATCGCCTTGAAAACCGGCACCACCCTCACCGGCCCTTCCGTGGCCACCAGCGAAAACATCAGTATGCAAAGCAGGTTCAGCAACGGCACCATGATGGCCACCGCAATCGCCGTGAGGGACAGGCCCTGATCCCCCAACAGCATGCCGCCGGCTGCCAGACCCACATAGGAATTGAACCGGATAGCCCCCTGGTAAACCGAAGAGAACACCGGGCCGGGCCAGCGCCAGAACCATTGCGCCAACGCCAGAGCCAGGGTCATTGCTATCAGCATGGCGCCGATCAGTAAGGCAATATCGCCATAGGCCGAGGCTGGCAACCGTGCCTGCCCCAGCTTGAAGACCAGCATGGCCGGAAACAGCACGTAATAAGTAAACCGCTCCGCCTGGGGCCAGAAATCACCACCCGGAAAGTCAATCCGGCGGAACACATGCCCAAGCATGATCAACACAAATACGGGCAACAGTGCCTGTACCATCAGGGGCATACGTTCAGACTCCGAGGCAAAGTTGACAGGTCCGCTGTTACAAGACGGGCCTGAGATAAGCAGCAGAGCATAACAGAAGGGGCGACGTTTCTTCAGAGAGGCTCGTGCTATGGGCGCATTTCGTCAAAGCCCTACGGAAATCGGGGGCCGATGCCTGTTAAACTAACGCCCACTTTTTGCCGTAATGATTCACGCAACACGTTTTTCGTCGATAACAGGTACCGTAATGTCTGGAACACCATCTGAGGACACCATGCTGCACAATTCCGGCCCCTCCCGCCGCTTCTGCGTGGCCCCGATGATGGACTGGACCACCAGTCATTACCGTTATCTGGCGCGCCAGCTTAGCAGGCACACCCTGCTCTACACCGAAATGGTGACCACCGGGGCGCTGATCCATGGCGATACGGCACGTTTTCTGCGCCATGACGAGGCCGAGTACCCGCTGGCCCTTCAGCTTGGCGGCAGCGATGCCGGCGAGCTTGCCCACTGCGCCAGGCTGGCGCAGCAATACGGGTTCGACGAGATTAACCTGAACGTCGGTTGCCCCAGCGATCGGGTTCAGAACAACATGATCGGCGCCTGCCTCATGGGCCACCCGGACAAGGTGGCCGAGGGCGTGCGCGCCATGATTGAGGCAACCGACCTGCCGGTAACCGTGAAGCACCGGATCGGTATTGATGGGCGGGAATCCTGGGACGATCTCTGTGAGTTCGTGGAAAAAGTGTCGGACGCTGGTTGCCGGACGTTTATCGTGCACGCCCGGATCGCGATTCTTGAGGGCCTGAGCCCCAAGGAGAACCGGGATATACCGCCGCTCAAGTACGACTGGGTGTATCACCTGAAGGCCAAGTACCCGCATCTGGAAATCATCATCAACGGTGGCATCAAGACCTTCGAGGAATGCCACGAGCATCTCCGGCACACCGACGGCGTGATGCTGGGCCGGGAGGCGTACCACAACCCCTGGCTGCTGGCGGGCGTTGACCCGGAGTTTTTCGGGCAGTCTGCGCCGGTGCAGAGCCGGCATCAGGCGCTTCGGGCCATGCTTCCGTTTATCGAGAGCGAGCTTGAGCGGGGCGTCTTCCTGACCCACATGTCCAGACACCTTCTCGGCCTGTTCCATGGCCAGCCTGGCGGCCGACAGTTCCGTCGCTATATCAGCGAAAACGCCCATAAATCCGGCGCCGGTCTGGAAGTTATCGAGACAGCGCTGGAAAAGGTACGTGAACCGGCAACGCCAG
This sequence comes from uncultured Marinobacter sp., assembly GCA_964520755.1. Lineage (GTDB taxonomy): Bacteria > Pseudomonadota > Gammaproteobacteria > Pseudomonadales > Oleiphilaceae > Marinobacter. The sequence continues at coordinate 79,465 of CAZFQI010000004.1, forward strand.
AGATTGCCGAAGCTTAATTGCCGTCAATTGCCACCATACCTTTTGTTGTCTTGTTCCTGTCAGAGCGGGCCGTTATTGTAGGCGTATAACCAGTGCCCGGGATTCGGGCACACCAATAACAGCTCAACCGGGACGACAGAACGAATGACCAGCAAGCTCGACCAACTGAAGACCATGACCACGGTAGTGGCGGATACCGGCGATATCGAAGCCATCTCAAAGTGGCGGCCGGAAGATGCCACCACCAATCCTTCCCTGCTGCTCAAGGCGGCCGCCTCCGATTCTTATCGCCCCATGCTGGATAAGGCTGTCGCCGAGGCCCGGCGGCATGGTGGCTCAGATGCCGAGCAGCTGACCATGGCCACGGACATACTGGCGGTGCTTGCTGGCCGCGAAATCCTGAACCTCATTCCAGGCGTGGTCTCCACCGAGGTCGATGCCCGGTTGTCCTTCGACACTGCCGGCACTCTTGAGCGCGCCCGCCGTCTGGTAGAGCTGTATGACAAACAGGGTGTCGACACCAGCCGGGTGCTGATCAAGATTGCCTCCACCTGGGAAGGCATCCGTGCCGCCGAGCAACTGGAGAAGGAAGGGATTCGCTGCAACCTTACGCTGCTGTTTTCTTTCATCCAGGCTGCCGCCTGCGCCCAGGCCGGTGCCTTCCTGATTTCGCCCTTTGTCGGTCGGATTCTGGACTGGCACCTGGCCAGCACTGGCCGCGACAGCTACCCGGCGGCAGAAGATCCCGGGGTACTTTCGGTCTCCCGCATCTACAATTACTACAAGGCCAACGGCTTTAACACGGTAGTGATGGGAGCCAGTTTCAGAAATACCGGCGAAATCGAAATGCTGGCAGGCTGCGACCGCCTGACCATAAGCCCTGCCCTGCTGCAGGAGTTGCAGGACGACCAGGGCGATCTGCCGCGTCGACTGGTCGCAGATAATGCCAGCTCACCGGATCAGTTTGGCACCATCGACGAGAAG
>CAZFQI010000005.1:0-38822 GCA_964520755.1 uncultured Marinobacter sp.
ATTACTGAAGCAGCGCCATAGCCGCTTCCATCTGGGCGTTCAGATCCTCTTCCTCGCTCATGTCGATATTCGGATCCAACCCAAGACGATCAAAGGCCGAAATCTTCGTCCAGTCCATCTCCGTCCACGGATGCTCTGATCCGGCAACCAGCTGCAAGTTGGCAATCATCACCAGGTCCGCATAGTCGGCCGCCGGCACCTCACGGTTGAAGTTGGCGTATTCCAGGGGGACGTTCTGAAGCTCCTTCGGGAAATCCCATTTCTTCAGGATGGTCGCCCCGATCTTCGGATGCAGTTCATCAACCACATTGTCCAGCATGATGCTGCTGATCTGGATATCCTGGTCTTCCACATAGCGCAGGATCGGCAGAACACCGATCAGGTGCACCAGACCGGCGAGAGTGGCCTGATCCGGCTTGAGTTTGGTGTAGTGTTGCGCCAGCACATGGCAGACACCAGCCACTTCGGTACTGGTCTGCCAGGTGGCACGCATGCGCTTGTCGATCATGTCGGAGGTGGCCTGGAACATCTGCTCCATCGCCAGGCCCATGGCCAGGTTGCTGGTGTAGGCCATGCCGAGGCGGCTTACCGCCATGTTCAGGTTCTCAATGGCGCGGCTGCCGCGGAAAAGCGGGCTGTTGGTCACCCGGATGATGCGCGCGGACAGGGCCGTGTCATTGCTGATGACCTTTACCAGGTCGGCTATTGAAGAATCCTCGGATTGCGCAATGTCTCTGACCTGAAGGGCTACCTCCGGAAGGGTGGGAAGCACCAGCTTGTCATTTTCGATGGCTGCGTTGAGATCGGCTTTGATGGTTTCAACAATATTCGACATGGTCAGTAAAGGTCCGCTTAAAGATTTCGAAGAATGGCCAGAATACCTGAGCCACTGTCCGAACAATCAAATATGTGAGCTACTGCATAGCAAAATAGCAAATTCTGGCGCGTTTGCCTGTCAACTTATGTATCTGATTGTGCGCTTTTTTCCCTTTCAGGCACCGAGTAGGGCAGTGGCATTGGCATCAGCACCACCTCTGGCAGGCCATCCGGATGCAGGGCTTTTTCGGCTGCATCGTGGCGCACAACAGCGAGCAGCTCTATGCTGCCGTCGCGATATTTTACAACGTTTACCACTTCCCCCACTGACCGTTCGCCCGCAAGTAGGGCGCTTCCTGGAACGGGCAGGTGGTCGGTCTGTTCAATCCGGAAGCGGAACAGGCTTTTCTTCAGTTGTCCGAGAAAATGCATCCGGGCAATCACTTCCTGCCCGGTGTAGCAGCCTTTCTTGAAATGCACGCCGTCCACGTGCTGCCAGTTCAGCATCTGTGGCACGAAGGACTCCTGCGTGGCGGGCGTCAGAGAGGCGACACCCGCAGCAATCTCGGATGCCTGCCAGTCTGTCGCGGGCATCCGGTCGCTGTCACGAAGCGCCACTTCGCTGTCTTCAGTCTGCCAGAACTCGAAGCGGACCGTGCCCTCGGCTGTAGGCTGGGTCTTCACCAGCACGCCGTTACGGAGTGCGATCGAGTCACCCGGTTCCTTAAGACTTTCCAGAGCGTCACCGGCGAGGCTTTCAGCCAGCTGGTTGCCCAGGATTCCAATAATGCTGACCTCCTGCACCACCTCCATGGTGGTCCCGCGAAACAGCATCAGGTATTTGCGCAAGTGGCTGATGATGTCGTCAGCGAGCTCGGAGGGAAAATCCATCAGGATGTCGTTGCCGTCCCGAACCATGCGGGTCAGGCAGTAGGCGCGGCCCTTGGGGGTCGCGGCCGCGGCTCTGGGCGAGCGGTCAGGGGTTACCTCGTCCAGGTTCTGGCTGAACTGGCCCTGAAGAAACTTGTCGGTGCCGGGGCCGCTGATGCGCACAACCACCCGGTCGTCGAGGACCGCCCAGCCGCTGTCTGGCAGGGGATAGTCTGCAACGGCTGGTACAGGGGAGTCTGTGTCGGTCATGGCGTGCTCCAGATCGTTGAATCAGGTGGATGGTCGCCCGGATCGGCCCAGTCTGAGCCATACCCTCAGGCGACGGAAATCGTCTGCCGGAACGTTACCCGGCCTGCCGGGTACAGGTACCAACAGTATTGTGGTGTAAGAACGGAATCTGGTGCCGGCCGGTCGAAGTTTCAAGAGCGCCAGCCCGGACCAGATCCGGCTGGACGCCAGCGGAAGCACCTGAACCTGCCGGTTGTCGCCGGTTTTGGCGAACAGCTTGCCGTGTTCAATCAGAAGGCTGTTCACCGCGTGGCGGCCTAGCAGCAACCCATTGCATCGATACTGCAGGGCCGCGCCGCCCAGCGCAACGGGTGTCGCAACGAGTAGCCAGGTCTTGCCGGCCAGTGCCGCGATCACCAGGAAGGCCGTCAGTAGCAGCCAGGGTAGCACCGCCAGCAAGCCGACGAGCACGGAGGGGGAGAGCGTCAGCTCAATCCGGCTGGACACGTTTCAGAATGATGTCGACCATTCGTTGGAGGTCCGGATCTGCCGGGCGGCTGCGCTGCATGAACCATTCGAACATGTCGTTGTCCTCGCAGGTGAGCAGTTTTTTGTAACGAGCCTGGTCGTCGGCCTCGAGGTCGCGGAAGGCCTCTTCCATGAAGGGAATCAGAAGGTTGTCCAGCTCAAGCATGCCGCGACGGCTGTGCCACCACAGACGGTTGAATTCTGCTTTTTCGGACGATGCAGATGTCTCTGACATAGTGTTTACCATTGAATCATTTTTGGGAGTCGGTGTTCGTTCAGGGCGCGAGCGTTCGGTAGGTCGTGGGCACCAGTACGGTATCACGGACCTCATTGAGTAGTCCCGGATAATCCAGCGTGTAATGCAGTCCACGGCTTTCCCTGCGCTGAAGTGCCGCGCAGATGATCAGGTCGGACACGGTAACCAGGTTTCGAAGTTCCAGCAGGTCGTTTGTCACGCGGTAATTGCTGTAGAACTCTCCGATCTCGGCGGATAAAAGGTCGACTCTGTGCTTTGCTCGCTGGAGCCGCTTGGTAGTCCGCACAATCCCCACGTAGTCCCACATGAAATGCCGAAGCTCGTCCCAGTTGTGGGAGATAACAACGTCTTCATCGGAATCCCTGACCTGGCTTTCATCCCACTCCGGTGCCTCCGGCGGTGGCGGGATGTCCGCTTCCCGGCGGGTAATGTCCGCCGCGGCGGCGCGGCCGTACACCAGGCACTCCAGCAGGGAGTTGCTGGCCATGCGATTGGCACCATGAAGCCCGGTGAAGGCGGCTTCGCCCACCACGTAGAGTTGATTGACATCGGTTCTGGCCCGCTCGTCACTCATGATTCCGCCGCAGGTGTAGTGGGCCGCTGGAACCACAGGGATAGGTTCTCGGGTGATATCAATCCCAAAGCCAAGACACTTCTCGTAGATGGTAGGGAAGTGGTGTTTTATAAAGTCTGCGGGTTTGTGGCTGATGTCCAGGTACAGATGATCAGCACCCAGTCGCTTCATCTCATGGTCAATGGCCCGTGCAACGATATCCCTGGGCGCCAGCTCGCCGCGCTCATCAAAGTGGTCCATGAACCGGGAGCCATCAGGCAGTTTCAGAAGCCCGCCTTCACCACGCACTGCCTCCGTGATCAGGAAGGATTTGGCGTGGGGATGGTACAGGCATGTCGGGTGGAACTGGTTGAATTCCATGTTTGCTACCCGGCAGCCGGCCCGCCATGCCATGGCAATGCCATCGCCGGACGCGCCATCCGGGTTGGTTGTGTAGCGGTAGGCCTTGGAGGCGCCGCCGGTAGCAATAACCGTGAACCTTGCCCGGAACAGCTCCACGTGGTTGTCTTCGAGGTTCAGAATGTAGGCACCGACACACCGGTTTCCCGGCAGGGACAGTTTGCGATTGGTAATCAGGTCCACCGCTACCCGGCCGGACATGAGGTCGATGTTTGGTCTTGCCTCCGCCTGGGACGTCAGGGTGGTTGAAACCGCGTGGCCGGTGGCATCGGCTGCGTGAATGATGCGCCGGTGGCTGTGGCCGCCTTCACGAGTCAGATGGTAATGAGCATCCTGGTCCCGGGTAAAATCGACACCGGAATCGATCAGCCAGTTGATGCTCTCCTTGCCATGCTCCACGGTAAAGCGCACCGCATCCTCGTGGCACAGGCCGGCCCCGGCGTTGAGCGTATCGGTAATGTGGTTTTCGGTGGAGTCCTGATCATCCAGAACCGCGGCAATGCCCCCTTGCGCCCAGAGGGTGGCGCCGCTGCTGATCTGCGCCTTGCTCACCACGCAGACCTTCAGATGCCCGGGCAGATTGAGGGCGACAGTGAGGCCGGCAGCACCGCTGCCAATAATTAGGACATCGTATTCAAAGGACTGTGGCATCGGGTCGTTATCGCAGGCCATAATGTGGACGTGTATTGAACTAAACTTTACGCTTGCTGTCTATTTGGCCTGACAGGGTGAGCCGCCTGACAGGTGGCCGAGCCCGTTCCATAAACGGACGCCGGATAGCATCAATGACTCAGCGAAACTTGGTACAGGCCGGACAGCTGGCCATCAAATCAGGGAACCCCGGCAACCAGTCCATGACTCCTGATACAGAGAAACGACAAGGCGATCACTCGGATAGCCAGACGGACCTGCAATTGGTTCGCAAGGTTCGCAATGGCGATCGCGCCGCCTTCGATCTTCTGGTGGTCAAGTACCAGTCCAGGGTCGCGTCTATCATCAGTCGTTACGTCTACGACAGCCAGGAAGTCATGGATCTGACCCAGGAGACCTTCGTAAAGGCATTCAGGGCGATCGAACGTTTCCGGGGAGACAGTGCCTTCTATACATGGCTGTACCGGATCGCCGTGAACACCGCGAAGAACTACCTGGAGTCCCGGGGCCGTCGCCCGCAAGGCAGTGCCGACTCGGCCGAGGCGGAGAATTTTGATGATGGCTCCCGACTCCGGGATACCGCATCGCCGGAACGACTGCTGCAACGGGAACAGCTCCAGAAAGAACTGAACAGGGCTATTGCCCAGCTTCCCGAGGAGCTGCGTTCCGCCTTTCTGCTCAGGGAGTACGATGGCCTGAGCTATGAGGATATCGCAGGCATTCTGGAGTGCCCGATCGGTACCGTCCGTTCACGAATATTCAGAGCCCGGGATGCGGTTGATAAGCATCTTGGACCTTTACTCAATCACTCCGTGACGTAATTGAGGTTGCATCCCATGGATGATCGTCTCAGAGAAACACTGTCCGCCATGATGGACGACGAAGCTGACGAACTTTCGGTACGTCGCCTGCTTTCACACGATAGCCAGGACGAGGTTCGGGCTCAGTGGCAGCGTTGGCAGGACGTGCGGGACCTTATGCATGATGGCCACTCGCCGGCCCATGGTATGGACGTCAGTGTTGCCGTTCGTGAATTGCTTGACGGCCGCGGCTCCGCAACAGCCCGCCCCGATCCCGCTGTTCAGGACAATAAGGCTTCCCGATGGCACTGGCCGGCGGCGGCCATGGTTGCCATGGCGCTGCTGGTTGGATTTGGGGCCGGCGCCGGCTGGGATTCGTCCGGTGCCGGTCCGGTTCAGCCCGTAACGGCGGCTGCACCGGAAACGTCTGTTCAGGACCAGCCAATCAGGGAGATCGCCCTGCAGGGTCTGGATGAGGAACAGTGGGAATACATGAGTCGCTACCTGCTGGAGCATGCACAGCACAACAGTGTCGGTGCCGGGCGGGGCGCCGTCGGCTATGCCCGACTGGTCAGCGCCAACGGTGTCGGCTACTGAACCCCGGAGCGAGTGTAATCATGCCTCAAGCCTTCATTGATATTCTCCGATGCCGTGCGCTGTCCGTGCTCGTGGGTCTTCTGTTCATGCTTGCCGGACCGCTTCCGGCTGCTGCGGACGAAGATGAGGCATCCGTCTGGCTTGAAAGGCTCGGGCCGGCGCTGAATATGACCTCCTATCGTGGCGTGTTCGTTTATGCCCGAGGCGAGAGTGTGCACTCCATGCAGATTGCTCACCGTTACAATGATGGTGTTGTTGAGGAGCGGCTGGTGCTGCAGGACGGTGGCAGCGGCGAAATCGTTCGCAAGGGCATGAACGTGGTCTGCGTGCTACCTGAAACAGGTCGTGTGCAGCTCGATCAGGTCATTCCCTCGGGGCCCTTTGCCGAAGCATTCACCAGTCAGCTGATGCCGGTGAACCGCTGGTACCGGGCAGAGATGAAAGGTGAAGATCGCGTTGCGGGATACGACGTGGTTTCTTTGGCGCTGAGCGCTAAAGATCCCTATCGTTACAGTCATCGGCTTTGGCTGGAGAAATCCACCGGGCTTCTGGTGAAGAGTCATGTCCGGAATGCTGAGGGCGAGGTGCTTGAGCAGTTTCAGTTCACCAGCCTGCACATTGGCGAGGATATCCCCGATAGCGAATTCGAAATCCGCACCAAGGGTCGGGAGATCTCCAGAACGCTGGACGAGCCCACTCCCGCGGCATCTGTAGTGCAGCGCATGAACGGCTGGCAGCTTGGCTGGCGTCCCGAGGGGTTCATGCCCGCCGCCGCGCCCCGCTCTGGGAAGGGGCAGGCCGTTGCCTTCTCCGATGGCCTGGCAGCTTTTTCGGTGTTTGTGGAACCGGCTGGTCCGGTAACCATGCCCACGGGCGCCTCCAAGATTGGCGCAACGACAGTTTACATGCATCAGGTAAAGGAGGGAGACAACGCCTTCCTGGTCACCGTTGTGGGAGAACTGCCACCGCAAACCGCCCGTCAGGTTGCCGAGTCGGTCCGTATTGAAGACTCGCTGGCCCTGGGTGCGGGTGAATCGTGATTACCGAAACCGGGAAGGTTGTCGCGCTCAAAGGCGACCGGGTTTGGGTCCAAACGATTCGAACCAGTGCCTGTCAGAGTTGTGCCGCCCGCAATGGCTGCGGCCAGAAAGTCCTGGCGGCAGCATCTGGTGGGCGCGCCAACCAGATTCTGGTGACGAACTCGATTAATGCCAGGGTTGGCGATGAAGTCACTATTGGTATCGATGAGCAGGCGTTGTTAGGCGCTTCGCTTCTGGTCTACGCCTTACCGCTGATCCTGATGGTCGCTGCAAGTGTCGTCGGGCACCAGCTGTCCGGAGGGCACGATGGTGCAGCCATGCTTGCTGCCGTCGCCGGGCTGGCCCTGGGTTTCTTTGCTGGACGCAAACTGCAGCGAGCCGGCGGAAGGGATTATGAGCCCCATCTGGTCCGGGTAAACCGGATTGCCTCCGAAAACTGTCTGTAAACCCTACGGATTTGTAAGTTGAAAATCGTTGGGGCGAACCCAAGACTAACTGTAAGTGTCAGACCTACAGGGGGTACATCATGTCGAGTGCAACAGAAGTTGCCCAACCATTACGGAATGCTATCTCCGGAAGGATGCCGGCCGCTTTGCTGCTGGTGCTGTCCGTCATGGTACTGGTGGGCTGGAGCCAGGCCAGCACAGCCCAGAATTTGCCTGATTTTACCGAGCTGGTTGAGGATAACGCCGGTGCTGTGGTGAATATCAGCACCACGACTGAGCCCAAGCGTGGCAATTCCCGCTCCCCCGGGATGCCATTCGACGAGCGTCAGCTGGAACAGCTGCCGGAGTTCTTCCAGGAGTTCTTCCGTGGTCCGCAGTCCCCGTTTGGCGGTGGGCCCGGCAATTCACAACCCAGTCGCTCCATGGGGTCCGGGTTTATCGTATCCTCGGACGGCTACGTACTGACCAACAATCATGTGGTTGAGGGCGCTGATGAAATCATTGTACGCCTGAATGATCGACGGGAACTGCCGGCGACCCTGGTTGGGACCGATCCCCGCTCCGATATGGCCGTACTGAAGATTGAAAACGGCGATGACCTGCCGGTGGTGAAAGTGGGCCAGTCCCGGGATCTGAAGGTCGGTGAGTGGGTCTTTGCGATTGGCTCGCCGTTCGGGTTCGATTACACGGTTACTGCAGGAATCGTCAGTGCACTGGGCCGCTCGCTGCCATCGGAAAACTATGTGCCTTTCATCCAGACTGATGTGGCCATCAACCCGGGCAATTCAGGCGGGCCCCTGTTTAACCTGGAAGGTGAAGTGGTGGGTATCAACTCCCAGATTTACACCCGTTCTGGCGGTTTCATGGGTGTCTCGTTTGCGATTCCTATCGACGATGCCATGAATGTTTTCCGTCAGTTGCGCGACAAGGGTTCGGTCTCCCGAGGCTGGCTCGGGGTGCTGATCCAGGAGGTGAACCGCGATCTGGCCGAGTCCTTTGGTCTGAAGCGGCCCCGTGGTGCGCTGATTGCCGAAGTGATGGCGGACTCCCCGGCGCAGAAGGCGGGTCTGCAGGCGGGGGATATTGTCCTCAGCTATGACGGTGACGATGTTCAGTTGTCTTCTGACTTGCCGCCCATGGTGGGTCGTACCCCGGTGGGTGAAACCGCCGAGCTTGAGGTGCTCCGCGGCGGAGAGGAAATAGAGCTGCAGGTCGAGATTGGCCGGCTGCCCGAAGAGGGAAGCCAGCAGGCCGCTGTGCCGTCCGGTGACAGTGGCGGTCCGGCTTCTGCGCCGCTTGGCATGATGGTTGAGCCACTGCCTGCCGATATGGCCGATTCCATGGGTGTTGAGGGCGGCGTTGTGGTCAATAACGTTGCCCGGGGTGCTGCCTCTGAGGCCGGTATCCGTGCGGGTGATGTGATCACCGAAATCAACCGCCAGAAAGTGACTTCGGTACAGGAATTCCGCGAGGCTGTGCGGTCGCTGCCTGAGGGCAAGGCGGTATCGGTCCGGGTGGTTCGCCAGGGCCGGGCGCTGTATCTGGTGATGAAGCCCTGATAGCCCATTGCTGAGCGAAATCATCGTATAAAAAGCCCCCGCGGGTGTCGGAAACGACACCCGCGGGGGCTTTTGTTATACTCAGCAAATCAATAAAAATGAGTGGCCATGGAACGGACCAGCCCGATGATGAACAGACAGGAACTCTCTCTTCGCAAGTTACTGGAATTTCGTAATGCCTGGGTTGCCTGGCTGATTTTTGCGGTGGCGATTGCGGTCACCGTGCTGCTCTGGCAGGTGTCCATTCGGCTGGTTGAAGACCGCACGGAAGCCCGTTTCCGAACTCAGTCGCTGCAACTCAAATCCGCCATCGAAGAACGCTTGCTGAATTACGAGCAGGTGCTCGCCGGTAGCGCGGGCCTGTTTGCGGTGGCCGGCGATGTTTCCCGTGATCAATGGCGCGAATACGTCGACAAGGTGGATATCAACCGATACTACCCTGGCATTCAGGGGATCGGCTATGTGCGCCGTATCGGTGTCCGCCAGATGGCCGATCATATTGCCTCTGTCCGGGCCGAGGGTGTACACAATTACCTGGTGAACCCGTTGGGCAGCGGTCCCTACTACTATCCCATGGTTTACCTGGAACCCGGCACCGATCGCAATCGCCGGGCCCTTGGCTATGATGCGTTCAGCGATCCCATCCATCGCCAGGCCATGGAGCAGGCCCGTGATGATGCCGTCCCCACGGTGACTGCCAAGGTGGTTCTGGTTCAGGAAGAGCTTGGTGAAGACCAGGCGAGCTTCCTGATGTACTACCCCGTCTACCAGGGTGGGGAGGTGCCCGAGATCCGGGCCGAGCGTCGCATGATGCTGGCAGGCTACGTGTTCAGTGCCTTTCGGATGAACAACCTGATCGACGGCATTGTCGGCCTGATTTCACCGTTTCTGGATGTCCGGATCTACGATGCCGGCGTCGTGGAGCGGCAGAACCTCATGTACGGCTCCAACCTGGGTTCCCTCGATAACGAGTTCAGTTTCCAGATGAGTCAGACCATCAGTCATGGTGGTCGTGACTGGCTGTTGCAGACCCGCTCCACGCCCGCCTTTGATTTCCTGGCATCGGATCCGCGGCCGCCGATTGTTCTGGGCAGCGGGCTGGTCATCAGTGCCCTGCTGTTCCTGTTCGTGCTGGCCCTTATCCGATCACGACTGATGGCGCAGATCAGCGCCGGTCGCTATCGGGCAATTACTGAGGGGGCCGCCAATGTCACCCTGGTGATGGATCGTGCCGGGAAGGCACTCTACGCCAGCCCGTCCAGCCTCGATATTCTTGGCTTCGAACCGGACCAGGTTCAGGCTCTTGACTTTGAAGAGTTGGTTCATGGCGATGACTGGCCCCAGCTGCAGAAAGGCTTTGACGATTCTGTGCAGTCACCGGGCAAGCAGATGCCGGTGATCCGGGTCCGTATTCGCGACGCCGAGGGACAGTGGCGGGATATGGAAGGTACGTTCACAGCCATGTTGTCGGTGCCCGGTGTTAACGGCGTTGTGCTTAGCCTGCGGGACCTCACCCAGCTCAAGGCTGCCCAATCTGAGCTACATCGGCTGGCATTCTACGATCCACTCACGGGGCTGGCGAACCGGCAACTGTTCAGGGACCGTCTGAATCATGTGGTCAGCCGAAGCCGCCGGAGCGGCGAACCGGCCGCCCTGATGTTCCTGGATCTGGACGGATTCAAGCGTATTAACGATACCCTGGGACACGACTCCGGGGACGAACTCTTGCGCCAGGTGGCCCAGTGGTTGGTGGGATGCGTCCGTGAAGAGGATTCGGTTGCCCGGCTCGGGGGCGATGAATTCGTTGTCCTGCTGTCCCGCATCGGCGACCCTGATGCTGCGGGCAAGGTTGCGGAGACCATCCTGCGCAGTCTGTGTCAGAGAATCCGGCTGAATGATCACGAAGTCGGCATCACGGTCAGTATCGGTATTACCATGATCCCTCACGACAGCGAGGATTCCGGTACTCTGATGAAATACGCCGATCTGGCGATGTATCGCGCCAAGGAGCTTGGTCGGAATACCTTCCAGTTCTTCACGCCGGCCATGAATATCAAGGCGGCTCGCAGGCTCCTGCAGCAGGAGGAGTTGGCCACGGCCCTGGACGGCGATCGCTTCGTTCTGCACTACCAGCCGAAGATTGACCTGGCCAGTGAGCGGGTTATCGGTGTTGAGGCATTCCTGCGCTGGCATCATCCGGAGAAAGGGCTGGTTTCCGCCCAGCAATTCATCGGTCTGGCCGAGGAAACCGGCCTGATCGTGCACCTGGGCGAATGGGCGCTCAGGCAGGCCTGTATTCAAGTGCAGGCCCTGGAACGGGCCGGTTTTGAATCCCTGAAAATGGCAGTGAATCTGTCTGTGCGTCAGCTGACCGACCCGGGCTTCCTGGATAGGATCCGCCAGGTCATCACCGAAACCGGTGTCTCACCCGAGCGCCTGGAGCTGGAGATGCCGGCGGAACTGCTCAATGAAGATCCGCGAATGCTGCGGGAGCTGCTGGTGTCACTGCATGATCTGGGGGTCTGCCTGATTCTCGATGATTTTGGCACCGGTTCCTGTTCACTGGTTGCGCTACAGCAGCTGCCGCTGGATGTGGTCAAGATCGATCACCGGTTCATCCGCGATATACCCTATAATGTCAGTGCAACCGATGTTGCCTCGGCGGTAATTGCCCTGGCTCGCAAGCTCCACCTCACGGTGGTCGCTGAAGGGGTTGAAACCCCGCAGCAGCTTAGCTTCCTCAAAACCCATGGCTGTGCCCAGTGTCAGGGCAACCTGTTCAGCTATCCCCTGGACGAGGATGCCCTCATCGGTTTCCTGATCCGGCAGTACGAGAGGCCGCTGATTTCCTGATCATGGCAATGGCGGCCGGTAACCGGTAAAATCACGCCGTTCCCGGTTCCCGGTAGCGGCCCCTCCGGGCTCAATCCTTCGTCTTAACTGAGTATTCATTGTCTGTGACTGAACTGAGCCGAATCCGTAACTTTTCCATCATCGCCCACATCGACCATGGTAAATCCACGCTTGCAGACCGCTTTATCCAGGTTTGCGGCGGCCTGACCGACCGTGAAATGGCCGAGCAGGTCCTGGACTCCATGGATCTCGAGCGCGAGCGAGGGATTACCATCAAGGCCCAGAGTGTCACGCTGAATTACACCGCCCGTGACGGGCAGGAATACAAACTGAACTTTATCGACACCCCGGGCCACGTGGATTTTTCCTACGAGGTTTCGCGCTCGCTCTATGCCTGCGAGGGTGCCCTGCTGGTGGTGGACGCCGGGCAGGGTGTTGAAGCCCAGTCTGTGGCCAACTGCTACACTGCCATCGAGCAGGGTCTCGAAGTTGTGCCGGTTCTGAACAAGATGGATCTCCCACAGGCCGAACCGGAACGGGTAGCGGCAGAAATCGAAGACATCATTGGCATTGAAGCGTCTGATGCGGTCCGCTGTAGCGCCAAGAGTGGCCTGGGCGTGGAAGATGTTCTGGAAGATCTGATCAAGAAGATCCCGCCACCAAAGGGCGACAGAAGCGCGCCCTTGCAGGCGCTTATCATCGATTCCTGGTTCGACAATTATCTGGGGGTCGTGTCGCTGGTGAGGGTGACCGAAGGTACCCTGAAAAAGGGCGACAAGATCGTCATCAAGTCCACCGGCAAGGCCTGGAACGCCGACAAGGTCGGCATTTTCAATCCCAAACCGAAAGATACTGATGTGCTGGAATCCGGCGACGTCGGCTTCGTAGTTGCTGGCATCAAGGACATCCACGGTGCGCCCGTGGGCGACACCATCGTGCACCAGAAATTCGCCGAACAGACCCCGATGCTTCCGGGGTTCAAGAAGGTCAAACCCCAGGTTTATGCGGGCCTGTTCCCGGTCAGTGCCGATGACTACAACGATTTCCGGGATGCCCTGGAAAAACTGACGTTGAACGACGCCTCGCTGTTTTTCGAACCAGAGAGCTCCGATGCTCTTGGCTTCGGTTTCCGCTGCGGTTTCCTCGGCATGCTGCACATGGAAATTATCCAGGAGCGGCTGGAACGTGAATACGACATCGACCTGATCACCACGGCGCCAACGGTTATCTATGAGGTGGTTACCAAACAGGGTGAGACCCTGTCGGTAGACAACCCATCCCGGCTTCCGGATATTGGTTCCATTGAGGAAATGCGTGAGCCGATTGTGGAAGCGAATATCCTGGTGCCCCAGGAGCACATCGGTAACGTAATAGCCCTGTGTGAGGAAAAGCGTGGCGTCCAGAAGAACATGCACTTCATGACGACCCAGGTTCAGCTCACCTATGAGCTCCCGATGGCCGAGGTGGTGATGGACTTCTTCGATCGCATCAAGTCGGCCAGCCGCGGCTTCGCCTCTCTGGATTACCACTTTACCCGATTCCAGACCGCCAATCTGGTGCGGCTGGACGTGCTGATCAATGGCGAGCGCGTTGATGCCCTGGCCCTGATCGTGCACAAGGAACAGGCCAATTACAAAGGCCGACAGCTGATAGAAAAGATGAAAGAACTGATTCCGCGGCAGATGTTCGATATTGCCATTCAGGCCGCCATCGGTAACCAGGTGGTCTCGCGGGTCACGGTCAAGGCGCTGCGCAAGAACGTAACCGCCAAGTGTTACGGTGGTGACGTCAGCCGGAAGAAGAAACTGCTGCAGAAGCAGAAAGAAGGTAAAAAGCGTATGAAGCAGCTGGGTAATGTCGAGGTGCCTCAGGAAGCGTTTCTTGCCGTACTGAAAGTAGATAAATAAAAGGCCTCCTGGATGGATATCGATTTTCCCCTGGTACTGGTGGTACTGACCTTCGCAACGGGTCTGATCTGGCTGGCGGACAAGCTGTTTTTGCGTGAGCGTCGTCTCGCTGCCTATCGCGCCAATGGCGATGCCGGGGAGGTGGTTGATGGCTCGGCCGCAGAATCGGAGGAGCCCAAAGAACCCTATCTGGTGGATCTCAGCCGATCATTCTTTCCGGTGCTGGCGATTGTGCTGGTTCTACGCTCTTTTCTGATTGAGCCGTTTCAGATTCCGTCGGGATCCATGTTGCCAACTCTGGAAGTGGGTGATTTTATTCTGGTGAATAAATACGCCTATGGACTCAGGTTGCCGGTAGCCGGGACCAAGGTCGTTTCGATGGGTGATCCCCAGCGAGGCGATATCATGGTGTTCCGCTACCCGGAGGACGGCCAGACCAACTACATCAAGCGGGTGATCGGTCTGCCGGGCGATCATATCCGCTACCGTGACAAGCAGTTGTTCATCAATGGTGAGAAGGTCGAAACGCGATTTATCGCGAGACTGCCGCCGATGGAGCTGCGCCGTGAAGATCTGGGTGAAGTCGAGCACGACATTTTCCTGACCATGGGTCGGCCCGGTGGCAGTGGTGAGGGCGAGTGGCTGGTGCCCGAAGGCCATTATTTTGTCATGGGTGACAATCGCGACAACAGTAATGACAGTCGTTACTGGGGCACGGTCCCGGACGAGCTGGTGGTGGGCAAGGCCTTTGCTATCTGGATGCACTGGAAATCCCTTACCAGTCTGCCATCCTTTGATCGTGTAGGCGGAATCGAGTAACTCGGACTATCTGGAGCGCAGTCATAATGAAGAAAAACGATCTTTCCGGCATGGGCCGTCAGGGCGGTGCTTCGGCACTGGTCATGATGGTGATGGTGCTGTTTTTTGGTGGTCTGTTGACTCTGGTGATCAAGCTGGGTCCCGCCTACCTGGATGACATCACCATTCAGGAAGCGCTGGAAAGCCTTGATGGTACCGACGGTCTCTCGCAAATGGGACCGGCCCAGGTACGCACGCTGATTAACAAGCGACTCAGCGTAAACAATGTCCGGGGCTTCGATGCCAAGAACATTTCAGTCGATAAAGACGGCGACCTGGTCGTCATAAATGTTGATTACGAAGTGCGTAACAACCTGTTCAGCAATGTGGATACGGTCGTTCACTTCAAGCACACATATGAGATGAAGGGCAAGTGAGTTCACAACCGGATCTGGATCAGTTACAGCGGCGCATCGGCTATCAGTTCAAATCGCCGGAGCGGCTACTGCTGGCACTTACCCACCGGAGTTATGGGAATCAGAATAACGAGCGCCTCGAGTTCCTGGGTGACTCCATAGTGAACATGGTTATTGCCGAGTATCTGTTCCTGCACTTTGAAAAAGCCCGTGAAGGCCAGCTGAGCCGTCTGCGTGCACGCATGGTAAAGGGCGTCACGCTCGCGGAGATCGGCCGGGAATTCGAGCTCGGCAGTTACCTGCGCCTGGGGTCCGGCGAATTGAAAAGCGGCGGGTTCCGTCGGGAATCCATCCTGGCCGACGCCGTGGAGTCTATCATTGGTGCGATTTACCTCGACAGCGACTTCCACACCTGCCGGGAGCAGGTGCTGCGCTGGTTCGAACATCGGCTGGAGAAGCTGGACCTTCAGGACACCCAGAAAGACCCTAAGACCCGTTTGCAGGAATACCTCCAGTCCCGTCAGTTTCCCCTGCCACGGTACGACGTTATTTCCGTAGATGGCGAGGCCCACAACCAGACATTCCATGTATCCTGTGCGCTGCCTTCGCTGGACCGAAAAACCACCGGGACCGGCAGCAGCCGCCGGGTGGCCGAGCAGCAGGCAGCCCGTAACGCCCTGAAAGAACTGGGCGTGGAGAACCAGTAATGAATGATATAACCCGTCCGGAAAACCCGGACAGCCGCTGCGGTTTTGTGGCCATCGTTGGCCGCCCGAACGTGGGTAAGTCCACGCTGTTGAATCACATTCTGGGGCAGAAGCTGAGCATTACCTCCCGCAAGCCCCAGACCACCCGCCACCAGGTGCTTGGCATCAAAACAGTGGGTCCTGTGCAGGCGATTTATGTGGACACGCCGGGTATGCATGAAGAAGAGCCACGGGCTATCAACCGTTACATGAACAAGGCGGCCACGTCGGCGCTGATCGATGTCGATGTGGTGGTGTTCGTAGTGGACCAGTTGGCCTGGACGACCGCGGATGAGATGGTGCTGGAGAAACTCAGCCGTCTGAAATGCCCTGTGATCCTGGCTGTAAACAAGGTCGACAAGATCGAAAAGCGGGAAAGCCTGCTTCCGCACCTGGATATGCTCTCGAAAAAGCGTGATTTTGCCGAGATCATTCCGCTATCCGCCCTGAAAGAGACCAATCTGGAACCTCTGGAAGAGGCCGTGGGCCGGTTCCTGCCGGAGAGTATCCACTTCTACCCAGACGACCAGATCACCGATCGCAGTGAGCGATTCCTGGCCTCCGAGATCGTCCGGGAAAAGATCACCCGGCAGCTTGGAGCAGAGCTGCCATACTCGGTGGCGGTAGAGATCGAGGAGTTCAAGCGCGAGGGCAAGACCCTGCATATATCCGCCCTGATCCTGGTCGAGCGTGAGGGTCAGAAGAAGATCATCATCGGCGAAAAAGGTGAGCGGATGCGCCGGATTGGTCAGGAGGCGCGCACGGATATGGAGCGCATGTTCGACAGCAAGATTATGCTGAGGCTCTGGGTCAAGGTTAAGCGTGGCTGGGCAGACAGCGACCGGGCCCTGAAGAGCCTGGGCATGAACGACCTCTGAGGCGGCTATGAAGGGGCCCGAGCTGCAGGAGCCCGCTTATGTCCTTCACCGCCGGCCCTGGCGGGAAACCAGCCTGATGGTGGATATCTTTTCCCTGAACCACGGACGCATGACGCTCATTGCCCGTGGGGCGAGCGGCGCCAAGAGCCCACTCAAGGCACAGCTTCAGCCGTTTCAGCCGCTGGTTGTGGACTGGACCGGTCGGGGCGATCTGAAAACCCTGACCCAGGTTGATGTTCGTGCCGGCCCCTCGCTGACCCGGACAGTGTCCCTTTACAGTGGTCTTTACCTGAATGAACTGTTGCAGCGGGTTCTGCCCGCTGCTGATCCCCATCCGACCCTCTTTGCAGCCTACATAGATGCCATTCGGCAGCTGTCCGACACCACGGACGTGGAGCCGGTGCTGCGGCGGTTCGAACTCGCTTTTGCTGCCGCCCTGGGTTACGACTTTGCATGGGATCTTGCCACTGATACCGGACAATCCGTCGAGCCCGACCGGGAGTATTGTTATGATCCGGAACAGGGCATTGTGTCCGGGCTCTCGTCCGGTGTGCGCCTGCGGAATCTGCCGGGCGACGTTTTACTTGATCTCGCCCGCGAGGATCTGCAATCGGACCGCTGTCGGCGGCTGGCGAAACGGGTCATGCGGGTCCTGATCGATTATCTTCTGCAGGGGCGTCCCCTGAACAGTCGCAGCCTTTTCACTCACCTTCGGGGAGAATCCCATGAATCCTAGAGTACTGCTTGGCGTCAATATTGATCACGTTGCCACCCTCCGTCAGGCGAGGGGGACCCGGTATCCGGATCCGGTGCAGGCAGCGCTGATGGCAGAGGAGGCCGGTGCAGACGGCATCACGATCCATCCGAGGGAAGACCGGCGCCATATCCAGGATCGGGATGTGCTGTTACTCAAGGAAGTGCTCCAGACCAAGATGAACCTGGAAATGGCGGTTACCGATGCCATGCTGGCGTTTGCTGAGCAGGTGCGGCCGGAATGTGTCTGCCTGGTGCCGGAGAAGCGTGAGGAATTGACCACCGAGGGCGGTCTGGACGTGGAGGGTCAGGAATCCCGGGTGGCCAAAGCCTGTGAGCGCCTCGCCCGGATTGGCGCCGAAGTATCGCTGTTTATTGATCCGGACCCTGCCCAGATTGATGCAGCGGTTCGCTGCGGAGCTCCGGTGGTGGAACTGCACACTGGTGAGTATGCCGAGGCCGAAACGCCCGAGGCGGAAAACGCCGCGTTCAAAACCATTGCCGACGCGGTGGCCTATGCCCGCAAGAAGGGGCTGATTGTGAATGCCGGCCACGGCCTGCATTACCACAACACCGAGCGGGTGGCGGCAATCCATGGCATCAACGAACTGAATATTGGCCATGCCATCATCGCCCGCGCGGTGTTTACCGGTCTGAAAGAAGCGGTCCGGGATATGAAGGCCATTGTTGATCAGGCCCGCAGTCGAGCCTGATTTCGGGCAATCTCAGGTCGTTTCGGCGGCCTCGTGGCGTTCGCGGAACAGCCGTTGCCAGTCGGTCTGGTCGCTCCAGATCTGAAGGCGCTCCATGGCCGAGAGCAGCTGGTCTTTCTGGTGCTCCAGATCCGGGGCAGAGCATTTGATCGCCGTTTCCAGGTGATTGGCTGCGGCCCGCAGTTCCGGTACGCCACAGTAGCGGGTGGCGCCATGGAGTTTGTGAACGCACTCCAACAGCTCGTCCATATTGTCGTTGGTCCAGAGTTCAGGGATCCGCTCCCGATCCACATGGACCTGTTCCAGCAGCATGCTGAACAGTTCTTCTGCCAGGTCAGCCTTCCCGGCGGCCAGCTGAATGCTCTCCTCGACGCTCACGCAGTCCTGCTGCATTTTGCGCGTTGAAGGCCGCAAGGCCCGACGGGTATCGCGAACTTCCGGTACCGGAAGCCGGCCGTCGGTGCCGGTCTTCGGGCAGACGTAACCGGTGTACTCGTGGATGATTTCGGTCAGCTGGCCGCTGCTGATGGGTTTTGGCATGTAACCATCGAAACCCTGCTTGGTGAGACGTTCCTGCTCGTCCGCCAGAGCATGGGCGGTCAGGGCAATGATCGGGGTTCGGTGATTGCCGGTATCCATCTCTCTGAGCCTGGCCGTGGTTTCCACACCGTCCATGCCGGGCATCTGCAGGTCCATGAAGACCAGGTCGAAGGGTTCCTGTCTGGCCTTGCTCAGGGCTTCAAATCCGCTGGAAGCACCTTCGGCGTCCAGTTGGCAGTCTTCCAGCAGGGTCATCACCAGCTTCAGGTTGGCGTCGTTGTCATCCACTGCCAATACCCGCGGAACATTGGCGGTGGTCACGCGGTTGGCGGAAATCTCGTATTCGGGAACCCGCCCGCTGGAATTGATGCCGTGCACTAGCAGTAGAAGCTCGTCGTACAGGGAATCGCGGCACACCGGTTTGGTGAGATGGCCGCTCGCAAGCCCCGATAGTGGCGTGTCGTGAGTTTCGAGGGTGGGGGTCAGCAACAGGGTCCGGCAATCCCGTTCGATTTCCAGGGTACGGACAAGGCCACAGTACTGGCTGGAATTGAGCAGGTGCCGGGTAATGCCGACAATGGCCAACGCATAACCGGTCTGGCTTTTCTGGGCCTCCTCGATGTGTTCCTGCAATGCACCGGGTGAGGCCACCCGGTCGACCACCATGCCCCAGTCCCGCAACAGGTGTTCCACGGCCAGGCCGGTGGTTTTCTGTTGTTCCAGGTAGATGACCCGTTCCCCACGCAGGGCATCCCGGGGGGCAATGGCCTCACCGCTGGTGGCAAGCTCCGAGGTGAGGGTGAACCAGAAGGTTGAGCCCTTGCCCAGTTCGCTCTCAAGCCCGATTTTGCCACCCATCTCTTCAACCAGACGCTTCGAGATGGCCAGGCCAAGGCCGGTGCCGCCGTATTGTCGGGCCGTGGAGGCATCGGCCTGGCTGAAGGCGTTGAACAGAGATTGCTGCTGGGCCCGGGAAAGACCCACGCCGGAATCCGTGATGCTCAGACGCAGGGTCACCCGGTTAGTGTCGGACTCCTCCTCTTCCAGGCTCGCCCGCAGGACCACCTCGCCGGTCTGGGTAAACTTGATGGCGTTGTTGACCAGGTTGGTGATCACCTGTTTGACCCGCAAGGGGTCGCCCATGATGTTGTCCGGCACATCGTTGTAGACCAGCGGCACCAGATCCAGGTTCTTGGCATGGGCAGCTGGCGCCAGCATGACCATGACTTCCTCAACAATATCCCGCAACTGGAAAGGCACCCGGTCCAGGATCAGCTTGCCGGCTTCGATCTTCGAGAAATCGAGGATGTCGTTGATGATAGTGAGCAGGATTTCCGACGACTTTCTGATGGTGCTCAGGTGATCCCGTTGCTGCCGTGGCAGGGGGCTCTTCAGGAGCAGCTCGGTGAAGCCGATGATGCCGTTCAGTGGGGTGCGGATCTCGTGGGACATGTTGGCCAGGAACTCAGACTTTATCCGGCTGGCCTCCAGAGCTTCTTTCCGGGCGAAATCCAGTTCAATGTTCTGGATTTCGATGGTCTCCAGCGTTTCCCGCAGATCCTCGGTGGCCTGGTCGATGTTTTGCTGCATTTCCGCCTGGGCCTTGCTCAACTCCTCAGCCATGGCATTGAGCCCGGACTCAAGCTGTTCAAACTCGGGGCCGGCGCCGGTATAGACGCGGGTATCCAGCTTGCCTTCCTTGAGTTTGGCAACGGCCTCGTTCAGCTCGAATACGGGATTGGTAAATGCGCGGCTCAGGCGCAGGGCAATGGCCATGCTGAGAATGACACCGCCGAGAATCAGCAATAGCGAGATCAAGAGGGCCTTGTACGTCTCCTTTTCGGTTCGGATGTGGGACATTTCCACAACCACCCAGCCCAGAGGTTCCCGCAGATTCGACATGGACTGGCGGGCATCCGGGTCCAGCATGCTCTCGATCATCAGATCCTGCAGGAAAACGGGGGTGATGAAGCGAGTGCTGTTTTCCCGGGATATCCGGGTTGCGTGCTCGGCGGTGAGTTCACCGGACTGTACGGTCTCGGAGCTTCCCGGCCCAGTATGGAGCAGGCGCGAGCCGTCACTGCCAAAGAAGGTAATGGAACGGACGTCCTGCTCTTCCAGAAGGGCATTGGAGAGACTGCTGAGCAGGCTGCGATTGGCGGTAAACAGCCCATATTCGGAACCGGCGGCGAGCTGGCGGGAGAGTGATTCGCCCCGATCCTTCAGCAGGCTTTCTATATTGTTAACCCAGCTGTAGGTGAAGAACAGCCCCAGCATCAGGGTGGTCAGCAGGGTGGGAACCAGCGTCACCACCAAAACTTTCTTGCGAATGCCCCAACGTCGCATACCGTGATCCTGAATTATTGCTTTTGTCCGCACCGCAAGGCGGAAAACGTCCGTGTTAAGAATAGCTGATCCGGAACGGGATAACTGTGGTATCAGTCCCGACAGTGCCGGAAATTTCCGTGGCGGATATAGCCGCCGGTCATGGATATAGCGAGAAGCTGTATTGGGAGACCGGGGCGATAACGCGTATCATGCGAAGCCAAAAGTGTACCACAGGGTTATCATATGCATTTTCCCACCATTGAAGATTATGTCGGGCACACCCCTCTGGTTCGCCTGCAGCGACTCCCCGGTGAGACGAGTAACGTCATTCTGGCCAAGCTGGAGGGTAACAATCCCGCCGGCTCGGTGAAGGATCGCCCCGCCATCAGCATGATTCAGGAGGCGGAGCGCCGGGGCGACATCAAACCGGGCGATACCCTGATCGAGGCAACCAGTGGCAACACCGGCATTGCCCTGGCCATGGCGGCTGCCATCAAGGGTTACCGGATGGTGCTGATCATGCCCGCCAACATGAGTGAGGAGCGTCGGGCATCCATGCGCGCCTATGGCGCGGAGATCGTGACGGTCACCAAGGAAGAGGGTATGGAAACTGCCCGTGACCTGGCCCTCAAGATGGAAGCGGAAGGCAAGGGCAGGGTGCTGGACCAGTTCAGCAACCAGGACAACCCACTGGCGCACTACCGTACCACCGGCCCGGAAATCTGGGAGCAGACCGGTGGGCGTGTCACCCATTTTGTCAGCTCCATGGGCACTACCGGCACCATCATGGGCGTGTCCCGTTACCTCAAGGAGCGCAACCCGGATATCCGTATTATCGGGCTGCAGCCTAAAGAAGGTGCAGCCATACCCGGGATCCGGCGCTGGCCGGAAGCCTACCTGCCCAAAATTTACGATGCCGCACGGGTGGACGAGGTACTGGATATTGGCCAGGAAGAGGCCGAGACCACCATGCGGGCCCTGGCTTCCGAGGAAGGCATTTTCTGTGGCGTCTCCTCCGGCGGTTCGATCGCGGCCGCGCTCAAGCTCTCGCAGCAGGTTGAAAACGCCATCATCGTGGCCATTATCTGTGACCGCGGCGACCGCTATCTATCTACCGGTGTATTTCCCGGCGCCTGAACACGATTCTACCAAGAGACCCGAGTATGAGCAGACGACGCAGGAAGGTTCTTCCTAAAGAGCCCGTGCGCTGTGAGATCGAAACCCTGAGCCATGACGGCCGGGGAATCGCCCGTCAGGATGGCAAGACCCAGTTTGTCGATGGAGCCCTTCCGGGCGAAACCGTGATGGCGAAAGTGGTGTCCAGTCGAAGCAAGTTCGACGAATTGCGCACCGAAGAGGTTCTGGAAGCCGCGCCGGACCGCCAGACACCACCCTGCGAGTTTGCCGACCTGTGTGGTGGCTGTAGCCTCCAGCATATGAGTGGTGACGCCCAGATCGCGTTCAAGGAAAACACCCTGCGGGAGCATTTTGCCCATTTTGGGGGCATCGAGCCCGAGGCGTGGATTGAGCCACTGCGCTCCGACGAGAGCCTGGGTTACCGTCGCAAGGCACGCCTCGGGGTCCGCTACGTCAAGGCCAGGGAGTCTGTCCTGGTAGGATTCCGGGAGAAACGCAACAGTTTCCTGACCGACATCGACCGTTGCGTGGTGCTGGATCCCCGCATTGGCGACCGCATACTGCCCCTTCGCAACATGCTGCATGACCTGGACGCTTACAGTCGAATCGCCCAGGTGGAAGTCGCTTGCGGCGATGATGTGGCGGTAATGGTGTTCCGGAATATGGATGACCTTTCGGCCGGTGACCGGGAAAAGCTCATTGCCTTTGGTCAGGCTCACGATTTGCATATCTACCTGCAGCCAAAAGGGCCCGACACCGTGCATCGGATCTGGCCCGAATCCTCTGGCCGGGATGATGAACGACTGAGCTACAGGCTGGAAGAATTCGACCTGACCATGAAATTTCATCCCATGGACTTTACCCAGGTCAATGCAGGCATTAACCGTGCGATGGTACACAGGGCTGTGGAATGGCTGGATATCCAGCCGGGTGAGCGTGTCCTGGATCTTTTCTGTGGTCTGGGGAACTTTACGCTGCCCCTGGCCCGAAGGGGCGGACAGGTTGTCGGCGTGGAGGGTGACGAGACCATGGTTGTTCGCGGTCGGGAAAACGCGGAACTAAATGGTCTGGACAATGTCGCTTTTCACGGTGCCGATCTTCACGGCGATTTCACTGGCCAGGGTTGGGCGAAGGAAGGGTTCGACAAGATCCTGATTGATCCGCCCCGCTCCGGCGCCGAGGAAATCTGCAAGTACCTGACCGCCTTCGGTGCCCGGAAGATAGTTTATGTCTCCTGTAACCCGGCAACTCTCGCACGGGACGCAGGCGTTATGGTGCGCAATGGCTATCGCCTGGTGCGCGCAGGTGTGATGGACATGTTCCCCCACACCACCCACGTGGAATCCATCGCGTTGTTCGAACGGGATTCCGACTGAAGATGCTGTGGGCAGTCAGGGATGGCTGCGGAAACCATCAGGAATAACAAGACTGATATGGTAAAAGTTCGCGAAGATTACGCAATGACCGGCGACGGCCAGGTGGATATCGAGGGCTGGGTGCGTCAGATAGCCTCCCAGACACACCTGGACGACCCGGAGCAGTTCCGGCAGGCCTGCGAAAAGGCAGCCGAGATTGATCTCCAGGCTTTCCGGCAGGATCGGCAGTGGGCGCCGGGTTCCAGCAGCTTCCGGATCGGCATCGAGATGGCCCAGGTGCTGGCGGAGCTACACCTTGATCAGGCCAGCCTGGTGGCTGCGATTCTTTACCGCGCGGTGCGGGAAGAGCGTGTTCCGCTCGAGATGATCCGCAAGGAATTTGGCGACGAGGTGGCAGGCCTGATTAATGGTGTGCAGCAGATGGCGGCGATTTCGTCCATCCACCACCCGCTGAAAGGGAACGTCCTGGGGCAGAGTGAAGGCCAGCTGGACAACGTCCGCAAGATGCTCGTCACCATGATCGACGACGTCCGGGTTGCCCTGATAAAACTGGCCGAGCGGACCTGTGCTATCCGGGCGGTCAAGGATGCGCCGGAAGAAAAACGCATGCGCGTGGCCCGGGAAGTGTTTGATATCTATGCACCGCTGGCCCACCGCCTTGGTATCGGTCACATCAAGTGGGAGCTGGAAGACCTGTCGTTCCGCTACTTGCATGGGTCGGCTTACAAAAAGATCGCGAAGCTTCTGGACGAAAAGCGGCTCGACCGCGACAGTTATATCAAGCGGGTGATTGAAACCCTGCAGACCGAACTGAAAGCCTACGGCATTGAGAGTGGGCTGTCTGGACGTGCCAAGCACATCTACAGCATCTGGCGGAAAATGCGTCGCAAGGGTATCGATTTTTCCCAGGTCTACGATGTCCGCGCCGTGCGCATCCTGGTACCGGAAGTGCGCGACTGCTACGCCGCCCTGGGTATTGTCCACACGCTATGGCGCCACATTCCGAACGAGTTTGACGACTACATAGCCAACCCGAAGGAAAACGGTTACCAGTCCCTGCACACGGCGGTAATCGGGCCCGAGGGCAAGGTCATGGAAGTTCAGATCCGCACTCACAAGATGCACGAAGAGGCGGAGCTGGGCGTTTGTGCCCACTGGCTGTACAAGGGCACGGACAAAGGCAACAAGTCCACCGGTTACGATGCCAAGATCAACTGGCTGCGCCAGGTCCTGGAGTGGCAGGAGGAGCTGGGCGACTTGTCGGGGCTGGCCGACCACCTGAAATCCGATGTGGCGTCGGATCGGGTGTACGTGTTCACGCCCGAGGGGCACGTTGTGGACCTGCCCCAGGGGGCGACGCCGGTGGATTTCGCGTACCGGGTTCACACCGAGATCGGCCATGCGTGTCGTGGTGCGCGGGTGAACAGCCGCATTGTACCGCTGACCTACCCGCTGAAAACCGGGGACCAGGTCGTTATTCTGACCTCCAACAACCCGGCGCCCAGCCGAGACTGGCTGAACCCGAGTCTTGGTTACATCCAGACATCCCGGGCACGGGCCAAGGTTACCCACTGGTTCAAACAGCAGGATCGTGGCCGCAATATCACCGACGGCCGTGCAATCCTCGAGGACGAGTTCAAGCGCCTGTCCCTGTACGACGTGGAGCTTGGTGAGCTCGCGAAGAAGGTCAATTACCACAGTGCCGAGGACATGTTCGCCGCCATTGGTGCCGGCGACCTTCGCCCCACTCATGTCGCCAATGTGGCCCAGCAGATGCTGGAGCCCAAGTCCGAACAGCTGGATCTGAAACTCAGCACCCAGCGCCGCAAGCCCTACGATACCGAATCGGATATCCAGATCCTGGGCGTCGGCAAGCTCAAGACCCAGGTGGCTAAATGCTGCAAGCCTCTGCCCGGTGACGCCATTGGTGGCTACATCACAGTCGGCCGGGGCGTTACGGTCCACCGTCAGGACTGCCTGACGTTCCTGAACCTGCGTGAGTTCGAGCCCAACCGGATCATTGAGGTGAGCTGGGGAGGCCGACCGGCGGCGGTCTATCCGGTTGATGTCGAGATTGAGGCCTACGACCGGTCCGGACTGCTGAGAGATATTACCCAGGTGCTGTCGGCCTCCAAAAGTGATGTGCTGTCCCTCAATACCCTGAGCAACAAGGACGAGAATACGGCCACCATGACCGTGACCGTAGAGATCTCCAGCCTGGAGCAGCTGGCGCGGTTGCTGGCGCAGATCCGTAACCTGCCCAATATCATTGATGTAAGGCGTAAACGAGGATGAGCTATACCATCGAGGATCTGAAAACCCTGATGGCCCGGCTCCGGGATCCGGATACCGGCTGTCCCTGGGATACCAGGCAATCCTACAAGACCATCGTGCCGCACACGCTGGAGGAGGCCTACGAAGTTGCCGATGCCATTGAGCGCGAGGATTACCCGCACCTGAAAGACGAATTGGGAGATCTGCTGTTCCAGGTGATCTTCTATACCCAGCTTGGTCGCGAAGATGGTCATTTCGATTTTGATGGTGTGGTCGATCATCTCGTGCACAAGCTGGTGCGTCGGCACCCTCACGTTTTTCCGGAAGGGACCCTGGAAAGTCGAATCGATCCGGATAACCGGCCGGATGAGGCCTGGATAAAGGAAAGCTGGGAACGCATCAAGGCCGAGGAGCGGGCACTGAAGCCGGAAGCTGAGACCGGCACACCCGCAAGCCGACTTGATGGTATCGCCCGCACCTTGCCAGCCATGGCGCGGGCGGAAAAGCTCCAGAAACGGGCGGCTCGCCACGGCTTTGACTGGCCGAATGTCGGCCCCGTTTTCGATAAACTCCATGAAGAAATCGACGAGCTCAAGGAGGCTTGGGAAGCCGCACGAACCGGCGCCGGCGATCCGGATGCCGTAGAGGATGAGCTGGGCGATCTTCTGTTCGTCTGTGTGAACCTGGCACGGTTCATGAAGGTTAATCCTGAGCAGGCCCTCAATCGAACCAACCACAAGTTCGATGCCCGCTTCCGGGCGATTGAACGTGTGCTTGAACGTGAGGGCCGCGACATGGACGAAGAATCACTGGAAGCGCTGGATGCCGTCTGGCAGGCGGTTAAAGGCGTGGAGCGGGGAGGAAACGGGAACTGAGCAGGGCGGATCGGTAAGTACAATCCGTTACCAATTTTCTCGCCCCCAGACCGACGGCTTCGTCTACACTTCCGGAAACGGATGCACAGTTTTCGTGCGCCGTGCGCCATCAATAAGATGCAGGAGTGAAGGCACCATGAAAATCAAAGATCTGGTCAACTACTGGGACAAGCATGCACGTGGTCGGCTTACCCGAGATGCCTATTTCATGGCGTTGTCTGACCAGCATCACAAGCGCCTCGAAAAGCTCGCAGCGCTTTATCCGATGAAGTCACCCCAGGACCTGATGCGGGATCTGATTTCGGCAGCGCTGGACGAAATGGAAACCAGCTTCCCCTATGTTCAGGGCACCAAAGTGGTAGCCTATGACGAGGACGGGTTCGAGATCTACGAAGATCAGGGGCTGACTCCAAAGTTCGTCAGCCTGAGCCAGAAGCACATCCAGCGCCTCAAAGCTCGTCAACTGGAATCAGTCGCCTGACGGTCGGGCAGCGAACGCTGCCCGACGTTATCTACTTATCCTTCCCTTCCAGCTTGTCCTTTAGCGGGCTTTGGCGAACCAGATCGTCCAGTGCCGCGCCAATCATATCGTTCAGAATATCGCTCTCACTGCGGTCCGGGTAAAGCTCCGCCAGTGCAGCCACGCGTGCGGCATCTTCCAGCGGCAGACGCAGGTTGTAATCGTGGGTGCGCTCCACGGACTCTTTCTGTTTCTCCCAGTGCTTGGGCAAATCAGTGACCTTCATGATAACTCCTTGCAGCTACAGGCTTGAATCGCCAATAGACTTTCTCGACTGTTCCTTAGTATCGTAAGTTTACTTCGCCTCCGTCAATTCAAAAGGACGCCAATGTGACTGAGCTACATCCCGAACTCCGAGAAAACGTACGAATGCTGGGCGAACTGCTGGGCCAGAGCATACGGCGGTATCCCGGACAGGATTGTTACGAGCTGATTGAGGAAATTCGTGCGGCTGCCAAGGCCGACCGTCGTCAGGAAAGCGGTTCCGGCCAGCGGCTGGTGAGTCTGCTCGGAAAACTGAGAGATGATGAGCTGCTTCCAGTGACCCGCGCGTTTAACCAGTTCCTGAACCTGGCCAACCTGGCCGAGCAATACCATGGCATCCGTCGCAAGCGGGGCCACCAGTCTGATCTTATGGTGGAATCGCTGGGAGAGGTGTTTGAGCGGCTGAAAAACGGCGATGTCACGCCGGAAGAATTGCATCAGCGGGTGGCGGATCTGCGCATCGAATTCGTGCTGACGGCCCACCCCACCGAAGTAGCCCGTCGCACCCTGATCATGAAATACGACGAAATGTCGGATTGCCTGGCACGGCTCGACCACGACGACCTGATGCCCGCCGAACGGGAAGAGATCGTTAACCGCCTGTCCCAACTGGTAACGGAAGGCTGGCACACCGACGAGATCCGCCATGAGCGACCAACCGCAGTGGATGAGGCCAAGTGGGGCTTTGCGGTTATCGAGAACAGTCTTTGGCAGGCGCTACCGCAGTTTCTGAGGAGCCTGGACACCTCTCTGGAGGATGCAACGGGGAAGGGGCTTCCCCTGCAGGCATCGCCGATCCGGATTGCGTCCTGGATGGGCGGTGACCGCGATGGCAATCCGAATGTTACTCATAAGGTCACCCGTCGGGTCTTCCTGCTCGGCCGCTGGATGGCAGCGGATCTCTACCTTCGCGATATTCAGGCGCTGCGGGCAGAGCTGTCCATGTGGCAGGCGAGCGACGAGCTCAAGGCCGTCGTTGGTGATTCCCGGGAGCCCTATCGCCATGTCCTCGCCGAACTCCGTGAACGGCTGATCAAAACCCGTGAATGGGCCGAGGCGAGTGTCAATGGCGAGACCGCCGACGCCAGCGGGATTCTGTTTGAAAACGAGGATTTCACCGGCCCCCTGGAGCTCTGCTACCGGTCGCTGGTTGAGTGTGGTCTGGAAGATATTGCCAACGGCCCGCTGCTGGATACTATCCGGCGTGCACACACCTTCGGCCTGCCGCTGATCCGTCTGGACATCCGCCAGGAAGCGAGCCGTCACGCAGAGGCCGTCGCCGAGATGGTCGATTATCTCGGCATGGGGGATTATCTGTCCTGGTCCGAGCAGGAGCGCCAGGCGTTCCTGGTGCAGGAGCTTCAGGGTCGACGCCCGCTGGTTCCCCGCAATTGGGAGCCCTCTGAATCCGTTGCGGAGGTGCTGGCCACCTGCGAAGTGGTGGCGCAACAAACCCCGGAAGCGCTGGGTTCCTACGTGATTTCCATGGCCAGCAAGCCCTCCGATGTGTTGAGCGTTATTCTGCTGTTACGGGAATCCGGCATGAAGTTTCCCATGCGGGTCGTCCCCTTGTTTGAAACCCTGGATGACCTGCGGGGTGCGCCGGACAGCATGTCGGCACTGTACGAGGTCGAGTGGTACCGGGAGTATTGCCAGGGCCGGCAGGAAGTAATGATCGGCTATTCGGACTCCTCCAAGGATGCCGGCCAGCTGATGGCGGCCTGGGCCCAGTACCAGGCCCAGGAAAAACTCACCCAGGTTGCCCGCCAGTTTGGTGTGCACCTGACTCTATTCCACGGCCGTGGTGGCACCGTAGGGCGCGGCGGCGGACCTGCCAACCGGGCGATTCTGTCCCAGCCGCCGGGCTCGGTAAACGGCAGTTTCCGGATCACCGAGCAGGGGGAAATGATCCGGTTCAAGTTTGGCTTGCCCAGGCTGGCGGTTCAGAGCCTGACGCTTTACACCACCGCGGTTATTGAAGCCACTCTGGCGCCGCCACCCGAGCCGGAGGACAACTGGCGGGAAACCATGGACTGGCTTACCGAGCGTTCCCTGAAAGCCTATCGGGACGTGGTTCGCGAGAACCCGGATTTTGTTCCGTATTTCCGTCAGGTCACACCCGAGCAGGCCCTGGGTAAACTGGCCCTCGGCAGCCGGCCGGCCCGCAGAAAGGCTACCGGCGGCGTGGAAAGCCTGCGGGCCATTCCCTGGATCTTCGCCTGGACCCAGATGCGGCTGATGCTGCCAAGCTGGCTGGGCAGTGACGTTGCGCTGGAGGCGGCGGCCCGGGACAACCGGCTTCCAGTATTGAGGGAGATGATGCAGGGCTGGCCGTTCTTCCGCACCTATGTGGACATGCTGGAAATGGTGCTGGCCAAGGCTGATCTTCGGATTGCCAGCTATTATGAGCAGACCCTGCTGGACGACGACCAGTTAAAAGCCCTGGGCGAAAGCCTCCGGACCCGGCTCCAGGGATGCATTGAACGGCTTCTGGAGCTCAAGGAGCAAACTGATCTGCTTGAGGCTGAGCCCGTCTTCGCGCACTCTATGCGGGTCCGTAACCCCTACACGGATCCACTGCATTACCTGCAGGCCGAGTTGCTGCGGCGGGATCGCGAAAGCGAGGGCAAGGGTGAGGTGCCGGAACTGGTGGAACGGGCCCTGAAAGTCACCATGGCGGGCATCGCCGCGGGTATGCGCAACACTGGTTGATCGCCTCACTGAAAAATAATAGTGCCGGGAAAAGGCCGGGTAGCCTGGCCACTGACGAAGAATAAAGGGAGTAAGCTGTGGCGCTGGCTGCACGATTGGAACGTTTTCTTGCCCGCAAGGGCATCAGCTATCGGGAGTTGCCGATTGATCAGGTAACCAGCCTCGATGCGGCGGTCATGGTCTCTGGCCTGTCGCAGGACGCCTTTATTCAGGCCACTCTCCTGATCGATATTACCGGTGTCGTGATGGCTGTGCACAAGTTCGACAGTTCCCTGGATCCGGATGCGGTCCACCAGTTGACCGGTCGGCGTCTTCAGCCGCTGACCGCGCGTCAGACCATGCGTCTGTTCGGAGATTGCGATCCCGGCTTCACGCCACCCATCGGGCAGGCCTACGAACTGCCCGTGATCGTGGATGAAGATGTCATGCAGGCAGATCAGGCTGTGTTTTCCAGCGGCACTGATCATTCCCTGATAGAAATGGATGGCCGATCACTCCGGCTGGCGTTGGCAGGTGCCAGGGAAGGGCACCTGGTTATCCGAGGGCCCGGCAATGGTAACCGCGAGGCGCTCACGCTCGAGGAAGTGGCTGACAAACTCCAGAAACTCTACCGCCTGCCACCTATGCCGGCACTCGCGCTGCGCATTCTGCGGCTGACCGCCAATACCGACGCCACCGCCCGGGAGCTTGCAGAACTGATCGAGTTTGACCCCAGCCTCACCGCCCAGATCATGCGTTATGCGAGGTCTGCGCTGTTCAATTATCCTGGCCAGATAAACTCGGTCCAGGAAGCCGTCACCCGCGTGTTGGGCTTTGACCGTGTGGCTCACATTGCCCTGGGCATCGCCTCCGTTCGCGCCTTTGAAGTCCCCCGTCAGGGGATTCTGGGTATGGATAATTTCTGGCGCCACTCCCTGTACTGCGCGTTTCTGTGTCAGATTATTGCGCCGCGGTGCGGTGCCGAGAAAGGGCTGGGTTATCTGTGCGGGTTGTTGCACAACTTTGGCCTGCTGCTGGTTGGGCACCTGTTTCCGGCAGAGTTCAACGAACTCAATGACCTTCGCGAGGCCAATCCCGAAGCCAGCATGCATTCTCTCGAGCAACAGGTGTTCGGTCAGGGCAATGGCCAGGAAATCCTCTCGGTCGGCCATGGCGCTATTGGTGGGATACTTCATCGTTTGTGGCAACTGCCGGATCCAGTGGTAAAGGCGGCAGGTGTTCACCAGCAGCCCGGCTACCATGGCGAGCATGAGAACTATGTTTTGATGGTGCAGCTGGCGAACGCTCTGCTGAAGGAGCGCGGTATCGGTGACGAATTCAACCCGGACGATGTGCCGGCGTTGTTCGAAGGGCTGGGGCTTCAGCCAGGCGTTGTGGATGAGCTGAGTGCGGAACTGGATCGGGTGGCTCCGGATCTGGACGCACTGGCCAGCTCCCTGTCATCCTGACACCCTGTCGTTTTTCGCTGGGAAATGCGCACTTCCGGTGCATGATACGGAGGTCGACTTTCTCTGACGTGGCTGACTTCGTATAATGCGCCTTCGCCGTCTCCGGCTGACATCTGTTCCGTGCAGGAGAGGCTGTCGCAAAGGCAGAGGTTTTTGCCACAGCTTTTCAAATGATAATGACTAAAACGGGAGCACAGCGTTATGCGAATCATCATGTTAGGCGCACCGGGCGCAGGCAAGGGAACGCAGGCACAGTTCATAACTGAGCGGTTTGATATTCCCCAGATTTCCACCGGTGACATGCTGCGGGCGGCGGTGAAAGCCGAGTCCGAGCTGGGCAAGCAGGTCAAGGAAGTCATGGCCACTGGCGGGCTGGTGTCTGACGACATCATCATTGCGCTGATCGAAGAGCGTATCCAGCAGCCCGACTGTAAGAACGGTTTCCTGCTGGACGGCTTCCCCCGGACCATCCCCCAGGCCGAGGCTTTGAAAGACCAGGGGATTGCCATCGACTACGTGGTTGAAATCGCCGTTGATGACGAGGAAATCGTCAGCCGCCTTTCCGGTCGTCGAGTGCATGAAGGCAGTGGCCGCATCTACCACGTTAAATATGATCCGCCCAAAGTAGAGGGTAAGGATGATGAAACCGGCGAGCAGCTGGTTCAGCGTGAGGACGACAAGGAAGAAACGGTTCGAAAGCGCCTGAAAATCTACCACGACCAGACCGCACCGCTGGTCGGCTATTATCAGGACTGGGCATCGAAAGAGCCTTCGGCAGCACCGAAATATGTCCGTGTGGAAGGCGTTGGCAGTTTGGATGGCATTCGCGACCAGATCCTGTCGGAACTCAAGTAACCCATTGGCATCCTGACCTGAGGTTTTCACACTTGTGAAACTGTTGGCACTGGATACGTCATCAGAGGGCTGCTCGGCAGCCCTTCTTGTTGATGGCGAGATCTTCGAACGCTTCGAGCTTGCCCCGAGGGGCCACACCCGGCTGCTGATGCCGATGGTGCGTGAAGTGCTTGCGGAGCAAAACCTGGTCCCGGCAGAGCTGGATGCCCTGGCATTTGCCTGTGGGCCCGGTTCCTTCACCGGTGTGAGAATCGCGACCGGTGTCGTGCAGGGCCTTGCTTGGGGACTCGATATCCCGGTGGTGCCCGTCTCGTCACTGGAGGCGGTTGCACTGGGTGCCATTGATAGTCTGGAAAACCCTGAGGACACGGGAATTGCCGTGGCATTCGACGCCCGTATGGGAGAGGTTTATTGGGGGTGTTTCGCCGCCCGATCGGGACTGCCGGTGGCGCTGGCTCCGGAGCAGGTCTGTCCGCCGGAGGCGGTGACGCTGCCCGCAGGCACTCAACGCTGGTGCGGAGCGGGCCCTGGCTGGCAGTATCGGGCTGCGATGCCGGCTGAGGTATCGGACCGGATTGATACCGTCAACGAAACCCTGGTGCTCCGTGCAGCCTGGGTTGCACGGTTGGCTGCGATTGCATTCGAGCAGGGAAGGACGGTGCCGGCTGAACAGGCCCAACCGGTTTATATCAGGGATGAAGTGGCCTGGAAGAAGCTACCCGGGCGCTAGTTAACAGCCCTGATTGTCTGGATCCAGGCAAGCCATGCTGGGCAAAAAATGATCAGCCGTCTTTTCTTCCACGCGATAATCTTTCATACTGCCAGATCACGTTTTCCTGTCATCCGGCCAGCGGTATCTGAACATGATTGGCGGTATTAACCCGGGTAACAATTTCAATTTCCAGACCGGCAACAACAGCCCTGTTCGGGAGCGCAGTGATGCGGCCCGTGCGCCCGCATCAACGCCGGAAAAAGCCCCCGATGCCGCTCGCCGCGACCTTGCGGATGGCCGTCAGGGTATTGTCAGCGACCGTAATGCTACCGAAAGCCTCGAGCGTCGGGTTGAGGCCCGTCGTGCCGCCGAAGACGTCCGTCTGGAGCGGTTCCGCGCTGATGAGGTTTCGCTGCCAGCCGCCAGGGCTCTTTCCACATTTGCCTCGGTCGCCGCCGCCGGACAGGAAGCTGGCGGCGATGGTAGCCTGGCCGGAATCGATATTCTGGTCTGATGCCTCACTCCTCTTCTTCCGAACCGTCCGCCCTTTCTGCCCTTTGCCAGAACACCGTCGCCGTTGCCCGCAGCGCGCTGGGAGACCGATTCCAGGCCGACGCTCTCGCTGAGTCTCTCGGGCTGAATAATCTCGGTGTCGTGCGACCCAGAGATGTCGGAGACATCCCGGCTCTGTTGTTTTTTGACGAACAGGGCCTTGGCCTGCAGCTGACCGGCAAGGGTGCGCCCGGACCGGTGCGTGCGGAATTTGTTACCGGCAAGATGGGCTACCGTCGCGAACATGGCGGTGGCGCTGGCCAGCTGGTGGCCAAGGCGGTCGGTCTGCAGAAAACCCGTGCCACGCTGCATGTGGCTGATGCGACGGCGGGGCTGGGGCAGGATGCCTTTGTCCTTGCCAGCCTCGGCTGCCGGGTCACACTCTTTGAGCGCAATCCGGTTATCCATGCGCTGTTGGCGGATGGCCTGGCGCGGGCCGCCCTGAACGTTGATTGTGCAGTCATTGTCGAGCGCATGCGATTGCTGGAAGGCAGCAGTATTGACTGGTTGGGGCAAGCTGATGCCGAGGCCGCCGATATTGTCTATCTGGACCCGATGTTCCCCCATCGGGACAAGTCGGCTCTGGTGAAAAAGGAAATGCAGGTGTTTCGCACCATCGTGGGGGACGACGAGGATTCCGGGCAGCTGCTGGCTGGCGCTCTTGAGCGTGCCCGTTACCGGGTTGTGGTCAAGCGACCCCGGAAGGCCCCGGCGATCGAGGGGCCGGAGCCGACAACTCGCATAGAAGGCAAAAGCAGCCGCTATGATGTTTACTCCATCAAGGCGCTGCCATCCCAGTGAGCGCGGTCAGGCGCCCATCATGGTGACCTGCTGGATCGCCTGTCGCTTCTCGACGCTCAGCACCAGGCGGGCATCGTCCGCTACCTCATCCAGCCCTTCCCCGTAACACAGCAGGCCATTGTCATCGGTAGTGATGACCCCGTTATTCTGCATATTGGCAATAAAGTTCCGGAACAGGCTCTTGTCAAAGAATTCCGGTGCATTGAGACCGAACAGGATGGACATGCGTTCAGCCAGCAGCGCACTCTGCTCTTCCAGTTCGGCGGCGCTGATCTTACCCGAGCCGTACTTGCGGAGAATGCCAAGGGCAATGTGATAACGCTCAACCGTCTGGATGATGAAGCGGGACAGAACCCTGAGCCTCAGCATGGCTTCGGTACCTTCCTCGGGTCGACCGATCCGGTCATCATTCAGCGGCGTCAGCAGGCCCTGCTCAATGAGAACATCAATCCATTGATTGATCACGTTTTTGGCTTCGTCCGGCTGGTACTTCAGGAACAACTCGGACTGAAGATATGGGTAGGCCACGCTGGCGAGGAATACGATCTTGTCCCGCCCCAGCGAATCCTTGTTTTCAAACAGGCTGGCAATCAGTGAGGGTAGCGCGAACAGGTGCTGAATGTTGTTCCTGTAGTAGGTCATCAGAATGGCGTTGCTGCCTTCCAGGGCAATGATATCGCCCAGCTTCTGCGGCTGGCGCGTCACCAGGCTCATGCCCTCACAGTACGCAACCCAGTCCTTTCCGGAGCCTTCGGGAAGTGTCACGGTTTCCGCATAGGGGAATGCCTTGAGCAGGGCAGCGTACTGATCCATCAAACGGATCAACTGGCCCTCGTCCATGGCCAGTCGTTCGGTACCCAGAAGAACCGTGGCGGCCATGCCGATCGGGTTTACGGCAACAGACGCGTTGATGTTTGACGCCACCCGGAATGACAACTCTGAAACCGCGCTGTTGAGCCACTTCGGACGATACTCGGCATCGTAAGCCTCGTCGCGCCAACTGCCGTGAACATCATCCAGAACCTCGGACAGATGAATGGCTTCGCCAAAGTTGACTGAAACGCGACCAAAGGAGTTGCTGAGTTTGCGAACGGTTTTGGCAAGACCGAATACGCTTTCTTTTTCCTTTTTCTTGCCACGAAGTTCACCCAGATAGGAGCGTCCCTCCATGACCTTTTCGTAGCCAATATAGACGGGCACGAACACGATGGGTTTGCGATGGTCTCGCAGGAAACTGCGCACGGTCATTGCCAGCATGCCCGGGCGGGGCTGCAGCATACGGCCTGTCCTGCTGCGGCCGCCTTCGATGAAATACTCCACGGAATAGCCCCGGGAGAACATTACATGCATATATTCGTTGAATACGGTGGCATAGAGAGGATTGTCTTTGAAGCTGCGGCGCATGAAGAACGCCCCGCCACGGCGCAGGATCGGGCCGACAATGGGCATGTTGAGGTTGATCCCTGCGGCGATGTGCGGAGGCATCAGGCCATTCTTGTAAAGCACGTAGGACAGCAGCAGGTAGTCGATATGGGAGCGGTGGCAGGGCACGTAAACCACGGCATTTTCTTGCGCCACTTCCTTCGCCACCCGGATATTGTTGATGGCAATGCCGTTGTAGATCCGGTTCCAGAGCCATGACAACACTACCTCCATGAATCGAATCGTGACAACAGACATGCTCGCCGCAATCTCATCCGCATATTTGTAGGCCTTGGCGCGCACTTTCTCCGGAGGTATGTCGTCTCTGGCAGCCGTCTCCCGGATGGCTTCCTTTACCGCCTGGGTTCGCACCAGGCCCGCCACCAGTGTGCGGCGATGGGAGAGATCGGGGCCCAGGACTGCCTGGCGTACCCGGCGGAAGTGGGTCCTCAATATCCTTGCCAGCTTGCGGTTGGCTCGCTCCTCGCTGTGCCTGTATTCGTCGATCACCTGCTTCAGTGAGAGAGGCTGGTTAAACTGAACGTAGGTGTTGCGACCATGAACCATGATGATCAGAAACTTCTGTAGCCGGCCGGCGATGGACCAGGTGTCGGACAGCAACAGTTTTACCAGGGATTTTTCCTTGTCCGGAGAGCGGCCCCAGAACATGGACACAGGAACAATCTGTACGTCCTGGTCCGGATGTTCGAGACCGTAGCGAACCAGGGCCTGAAACTCGTTCGTGGGTGACGGCGCCTGGCGACCCCTGAAAAAGCCACCGATGCGGCGATAGAGGAAAAAGAAGGAGTGGGACGGGCCGTTCTTCACCGGCAGGGCTTCGGTGGCGCCCGGAAGTCCTGCCCGAATAACTTCCTGCTCCAGAACCAGACGGCTCGAGAGCGAGCTGTATTGCAGCACGTAGCAAACCGGTTTTTCGGGATCCAGGGCGAGGGCTTCGACGCTGTTGCCGCTGACATCAGTCCGGACCCAGATAAACAGTATCTTGCGAAAAAGGGTCAGGATCAGGCTGCGAATGCCCTGGTAAAGACGCATAAATTGCAACTCCGTTGACGAAACAGGTGCCAAGTTTACTTGGTTGAGTACAGGGCGGAAAGTCAGAGCTTTCATTCTTGGCCGGTGCAGCAATGTGGTACATTTCAGACTGATTTCTTAATCACCCTTTTGACACATTGATGGTGGTCGAATGACTCAGTGGATTCCCGGCTGGACAACCCGGCGGCCGGAAAAAGGCGATCTCATCCTCGCGTTGTCGGGGTCGGACGTGGTCAAGCCTGATAACGGCTGGCTGCATGATGGCGACAGTCGCCTTTTCCAGGGCGAATTGCCCGATTCAGTGTCTCTGGGCAGCTACGACGGACGCGATGTGTTCGTGACTGAATTGCCGGGCTCGGGTGTTGGTTATCATGAGGCTGTTCCCCTACGGGACGCTTTGCTGATGCTCAGCGATGCCCCGGCGGATATGCTCAGCACCGGGTTCCAGGTCTGGCAGTGGTGGCGCGACCACCGCTATTGCGGTCGGTGCGGCGAACAAACTGGCTTCCACCCCCGGGAGCGGGCCAAATGGTGCGAACCCTGCGGAATCCCCTGGTATCCGAGACTGGCACCCTGCGTGATAGTGGTGATTCGTCGAGACGATCGACTGCTGCTTGCCAGGTCTTCAAGGGTCAAACGGCATTTTTACAGTCTGATCGCCGGGTTTGTTGAGCCGGGCGAAAGCCTGGAAGGCGCTGTGCACCGGGAGGTCAAGGAGGAGACCGGGCTGGATGTCACCAATATCCGTTACCATGCCTCGCAACCCTGGCCTTTCCCCCATCAGCTTATGGTCGGATTTTTTGCCGATTACGCGGGCGGAGAGTTGGTGCTCCAGGAAGATGAGCTTGCCGACGCCGACTGGTTCTTACCGGGCAACACTCCACCGGTGCCGCCGGAAACCACGATTTCTGGCCGGCTGATCCGGGCCATGGAGAACGAGATTTCCCGGGGAGGTATTCCGGTTTGAGCAGGCAGGCGCCTCCGAGGGTTCTGGTATTCGACTCCGGTGTGGGCGGGCTGAGCGTTGCGGCCTGCATTCACCGACACCTGCCAGGCCTGGAAATCGTCTACCTGGCGGACAATGAAGGCTTCCCCTACGGTGACAAACCCGAAGCAGTCGTGATTGACCGCTGTTGCACCCTGATTGCCAGAGCCCTCGAGCTGTATCCATCCGACGTTATCGTCGTGGCCTGCAATACCGCCAGCACCGTGGTTCTGCCGCATCTACGGGCCATGACTCCGGTGCCGGTTGTGGGGGTGGTGCCCGCCGTAAAGCCGGCGGCGGCGAAAACCGTGAACCGGCGGATGGGGCTTCTGGCGACGCCGGCGACGGTTCGCAGGCCCTATCTCGACAGGCTGATTGAGGAATTCGCCTGCGACTGCAAGGTTGAGCGTATCGGTCATCCGGGGCTGGTACGCTGGGCGGAGGACCTGGTGTCGGGGAAAGGGCTTCCACTTGCCGAGCTGGAAGCGGCACTGAAGCCATTTCGAGACGCCGATGTGGACACGGTGGTGCTCGGTTGCACCCACTACCCGCTGTTGCTGGAGCATCTGAAGCAGAGTTTGCCGTCGGTTCGTTTCTGGGTCGACTCGGGGGAGGCCATTGCCCGGCGGGTGGCCTGGCTGCTGGGCCAGACGGGGCAGCTTGCGTTGGCCGAAAATCAGACCTCTGAGAAAAGGGATCAGCCCGTCATCGTGGCTTTGTTTTCGGGCCCGGCGCCCACAGGAGTCATCCCCTTCATGACGGGGCTTGGAGTGGCGCCCAGGCTGCTCAACGAAGGCTGGCCTGGTGAAACTCCCGGAGCTACAGCAACCGGGTCAGTTTAAACATGGCCAGGAATTCCAGTGCCGGAATCGACCGTTTATGGCAGCAGTAGGTTTTGAAGTTCGCACCCCGAAAGCGTGATTTGGTGAACTCTAGTCCCTTGAAGTTGTAAAGGAAGTTGCCTTTCTCATAGAGTGCGTGCAGCAGGCCTTTGAGCAGCCGGCTTTCCTGATGCTCGGTTGCCGAATCCAGTGACAGCGGAATCAGCCCGAGATCCAGGTACGGCACGCCCTCGGCCTTGAAGACTTCCATCGCATGGGCCATGAGGGTATAGAAAAT
>CAZFQI010000005.1:38922-64379 GCA_964520755.1 uncultured Marinobacter sp.
TCGTCACTGAAACGCTCTTTCACCGTAATCCCGTTTTTTTCTGCCTGGTTCAAAGCGGTTCGCAGAATCTGTTTTTTCTTTCCGCTGAGGGACCAGCGGCCCAGATCGATACGGGATTCGCTGCCAAACTGGGTGCCGTAGAGACCAAATCGCAGGTGGAGGAAATCGACGACGGGCTTGGAGACCTGGATGTAACTGGCGTTTGGAAAGCGCTGATGGAAGCTCTCCAGCAGGTTGCCAAAGTCTTCCGGCGCACAAACAGGATCCGAGAGCACGAAGGTGGCGCCCCATTTGCGCATGTAGGCGATATACCCCATGCCCGGTACATCAAAATACTGCATGCCCGGCTGCAGCGTTGAAAACGACTGGGAGTGGGTACCGTACTTCTTCAGGAAGCCGACCCGCTCGGAAAACGTGAATGAGCCGCTCTCCAGCGTGCCAACCCTGTCCAGTGCGAGTATCTGATCCGACATGCTGCTGCTCCCTGTTTGTTTTTGTTGGGTGACTCTTGTTCGAAGGCACTCAGGCCTGCTTTCGTCCGAGAATGGACCAGTAGCAGTTCATGTTCAGAAGCTTGAAATGCTTCTTCTCTGTGACCTGAAGCCCCAACCGCTGCATGTGCTCGGGATAGTTGTAGATCTTGTGGAAGGCGTTGTTGGCGAATAACCAGAAAATGAAGACGGCCATGTACCAGTAGAGCTTCTTGAACATTCTGGAAAGCAGGTTGCCGGTAGGGTATGAGAAGTCTCCGACGACGACCCTGGCATCTGCCTTGCCGAGGCGTATCAGGTGCTCCAGGACCCGGACCATCATGTCTTCATCGAAGACGTTCAGGAAAAAATTGGCCACCACCATGTCGTACTGCTCGAATTCATCCACCTTCATGATGTCGCTGTGGATTCGGCGGATGGTCAGGTGTGGCGCTTCTGTTTCCTGGGCTTCGGCAAACTTGCGCAGCATGGTTTCGGACAGGTCTACCACGGTCACATCGGCACCCAGCTCCGCCGCACGAATGGCATCCCGGCCATGGCCTACGCCGGCGAACAGGA
Organism: uncultured Marinobacter sp.; assembly: GCA_964520755.1. GTDB lineage: Bacteria > Pseudomonadota > Gammaproteobacteria > Pseudomonadales > Oleiphilaceae > Marinobacter. Next base: position 39,972 of record CAZFQI010000005.1, read on the forward strand.
TCCTGTCCCCGGGCCGGACGGTTTCCACGTCCAGCATGGCGGTTTTGCAGCGGTGGATGTTCTTGCCGCTATAGAGGTTGCTCAGGAAATCGTAGACGGGACCAATGTACCTGTACTTGTCGCGCATGATGACTGCTGCCTGTTCTTGTTCCTTGGATGCCGTCACCGTTTTTGTCGTTATTGGTCCGAGAATGTCGGACATTCCGGTGATCAGCGCCTATGGATTCGAGCTTAGAGAACAGGGTGGGAGAAATATGTGCAGTAATGCGCATTTCCAGATACACAAAGTAACGTGTTGCAATACTTTGCAAACCAGATCGCGGTTTTATATCGGAGTGTCAGACAATAAATAATCTGATCTCAGAATGAGGCGGCTTTTGCTCTTGTGGTGCCGAGGGTTCTGGAAATTTCGGCGGCAGGCCTGGCAGGACCGTAGAAGAAGCCCTGAACCTGGTGACAGCCCAGGCTTCGCAGGTATTCCAGTTGCTCGTCGGTTTCCACGCCTTCGGCAACAATCTCCAGCTTCAGCCCGTGAGCCATGGCAACGATGGCGTTCACGATGCAGGCGCCGTCGTCTCCGCTGCGAATAGCTTTCACGAAAGACTGGTCGACCTTGAGGGTATGGATCGGTAGGCGATGGAGGTAATTCAGTGACGAATAGCCGGTGCCAAAATCGTCAATCGCGATCCGGACCCCGAGGGCTGCCAGTTCCCGGAGTTTCTGGGAGATCTGCTCAAGATCGTTCATGATCACGTTTTCGGTTATTTCGATCTCCAGGTTGCCGGCGGGGAAATTGTGGGCTTTTACCTGCTGCATCAGGGTTTCGACAAACCGTGGATGTTCAACCTGAATCGGTGACAGGTTAACGGCCAGCCTGAGGTTGGGGTGGCCTGCGCGGATCCAGCGGCCGACATCCTGGCACGCCTGGTCCAGAACACGCTCACTGAGCAGGCCTATCAGCTTGGTTTCCTCTGCCAGGGGCAGGAAATCCCTGGGGTAGAGCAGGCCGCGCTCCGGGTGTTGCCAGCGAACCAGGGCTTCAAGACCGACGACCCGGTTGGTCGTGGAGCAAACCTGGGGTTGGTAGAAAACCCTCAATTCGTCCCGTTCCAGAGCCAGTCGCAGATCCCGCTCCAGGTTGAGCCGGTGGGCAGTATCAATACTCATGCTGTCGGAATAGAAACGGTAGCCGTCCTTGCCCTTGCCTTTGACGTGGTACATGGCAATGTCGGCATTCTGGATGAGCTGATCCATGGTTTCGCCGGCTTCCGGGAAGATGGCGATACCGATACTGACGCCCACGAACACTTCGTGATCACCCAACTGAAAAGGCGCCCGGAGGGCATCAATCAGCTTCTTGGCGATCTGTCTGGCATCTTCGTGATTGTGGATGGAGGGCAATAACAGGGTAAATTCATCGCCACCGAAGCGGGACAGGGTGTCACCTTTGCGCAGGCATTTCTCCAGACGGTGGGTTACCGCCTGCAGCAGACGATCTCCCATGGCGTGGCCGAGGGTATCGTTGATGACCTTGAAGCGATCCAGATCAAGGAACATCACCGCCAGTTTCTGGCCGCCACGGTTGGCATGGGTGATCGCCAGCTCAAGTCGGTCCTTGAAAAGCGCCCGGTTGGGCAGTCGGGTCAGCAGATCATGATAGGCCTGGAAATTGATGAAGGCCTCGGCCTCCTTTCGCTCGGTGACATCGCGGGCGGTGCCGTAATAGCGCGCGCCATTGCCATTGCCGCCACCCTGGGTCGTTCCGGAATGGGGCCAGGTTTGCGGATCGATGGGAAAGGCGGTTATCTCGAAGTGTCGGGTTGCCCGGCGGCTGCCTCGGGTTTTCAGGCGAACTTCCAGGGTTCTCGGGTTATCTGCGGTGATATTGGGCCCTTTCAGGGCCAGGGTTCCGCGGGTGACGTCCCGGTCATCAAGAATGTGTCGGAAGTGCTGGCCGCAAAGTTCCGCCGGCTGATATCCGAGCAGGCTCTCAACCTTGCTGTTTACAAAGCAGAAGTGGCCGTCGTGATCGAGCATGAAGACGATATCGGGTGAGCTATTGACGATGTACCGGTGTAGTGCCTCGGATTTCTCCAGCCGCATCTGGATGTGCTCGTGGGCTTCGAGAAGTGACTTTTTTCCGATAACACTCTCGACCGTGGCCAATAGCTCCTCAGGATCGAAGGGTTTGCGGATGTAGTCGAGGGCGCCTCGGCGCAAGGCGCGGCTCACGGCGCTGAATGAGCTTTCGCCGCTGACCACAATCACTCCGCAATCCGGTTGTCCGTTAGCGAGATGGGCCATGACGTCGAAACCGCTGACTTCGGGCATCCGAAGATCCAGCAGAGCCAGATCGAAAGACTGCTCATCAATCAGATCACAGGCCTTCCGGCCACCGTGGGCTTCGGCAACCTCGTACCCCTTGCTGCGCAAAAGCGAAGCCAGTGTGTTCAGCAGGCGAGGTTCATCGTCCGCTACCAGTATCCGTGCCGTTAACCCGTGACTGAAAGGCTGATCAGTATGTTCAGGTGCCATCGGTCTGCGTCCGTTGTTTCTGCGTCAGTCGGTCTCGTTCTTTTTATGGCTGGCCGCCGGTAGCAGAATCCTGAAGGTGGTACCTTCCTGCCCCGTGCGACAAGCAATGATGCCCTCCATGTCATCAACAAGCTGTTTCACAATGCTCAGGCCCAAACCGCTGTGGCCTTCTCCCTTTGTGGTTTTTACCGGAGAAAACAGGGTGTCCCTGACCTCATCGGGTATTCCTCTACCCGAGTCTGAAATCTCCAGCTCCACCCAGGTGCGATGATTCTGCCACACCGGGGAAGACGTCTTGATTGCAACCATGCCGCCTGCTTCTGGCAGGCTTTCCGCGGCGTTTCGAACCAGGTTGATAACAACCTGGCGAATTCTGGTGGCGTCGGATGTAACCCGTGTCGGTTCGCTACAAAGCGATAATTTCAGGCTGCGGTTATCGGCGCTGAACAGACTATCTTCAAGGATACGCGCCAGACTTTCCAGTTCAGCATTGAGCTCAACCCCGTCGTCATCCGATTGTCTGAGGTCAGTATGGCTCATTTGCAGCAACAGGTTGCCGGCCCGATCCAGCTCATCGCGGATCACATCCAGCTCCTGCTGGACACCGGCATCTTCGAGCCTGCCACGCAGCTGGTAAATGTACTGCCTGATGATGGTCAGCGGGTTACTGACCTCGTGCACCTGTTTGCGCAGCCGGTCGCGGGCTATTTCCTGATCCAGACCTTCGTTACCCGTTTCGGTAGGCGTGCGGTTGGCCAGCACGGAAGATAGTTGCCTGGTAAATATATCAGCCAGTTCAAGGGTTGTCGGCAGGTGGTCGTTGTCGGTGCCGAGGGCAAAAACACCGGGGCAATTGCCACCACTGTTAACGGGCACGGCCAGCAGAGATGGCGTGTGTAACAGCGAGAGCAACTGCCGGTCGAGCACTGTAGGCGAGCGTTCGCCAAGACTGACAGGCAGACCGGAAATGAAAGCTTCCGTGAGAACACTGCCGCCGGGTTTGGCGGTTACTGCAAGCTCCGGGATGTCGCCAATGGTCCCGGACAGAAGCACAAGGTTGTCTCCTGAGTGTCCGAAGCAGAGGGCCGGTAGGCCCGTGACCAGGGTCAGGCTGTTAACCGTTTCAGCGAGAATGTCTTCGGTTTCACCGGTCAGATCGGCGAGGTTGATGGCCTGGTTCGCCATGGCCTGACGCAGAATAGTCTGTTTGAGCTGCCGGGATGCGCTTTCGCCACAGTAATCCTCGTCCAGTGGAATTCCCAGCGAGGCGGCCATACCCGAGACTTCATGGCCGATACGGCGGTTTATCTCACGGGTCAGTTCTTCGTTCAGTCCGAATACCGTGCCCGCAGCGGCAATACCGGCGGCATCGGATAAGGCCAGTCGGGTCGCCAGGCTGATCAGCTTTACCAGGTGTCCGGCATCCCTGAGTTCCGAGGGCAGTGCCTGCTGATAGCGCATAGCATCGGCCGCCATGGGGCCCAGGCCCCAGGACGCCACGAGTTCGGCGGCAATGTCCGACTGGTGATCAAGATAGTGTTGCTTCGTGTCGGTGGCTGGCGTTTTAATAGCGATCAGTTCACCGATGTTGTGAAGCATGCCCAGCATGAAGGCTTCGTCTGGCTCCGGGTACCGGGTGAGCGTCGCCAGGGCCCGGGCGGTCAGCGCGGTAGTGAGCGAGTGGCGCCAGAAGTCTCTGAGTTGCTGCCATTCGTCCCCGCCCAGCTCGAACAGCAGTTGTCGCAGGGCTGCGGTCAGAACCAGCGTGTGAAAACGGCGGGTGCCGAGTCTCAGGAGTGCCTGGTCAACGGAGCGGATTGGGGTAGAGGGGCCGTACAGGGCGGAATTGGCCAGCGCCAGGATACGAGCCACCAGCGCCGTATCGGCAGAGACAATCTCGCTGATTTTTCGGTAGCTTTCGTCCTGATGACAAGCATCGAGCGCCCGCAAGGTCACTTCGGGGAGACTCGGTAGCTGTAAATCAGGCGCAATATGCATAGGCTTACCTGCCGTGCGGCGAAAAATCAGTAACTGACGGTGCGTTCATTCTTATAGTTCGAAAAGAGCTTAGACAATAATGCGTCGTTATTAAATACTTATTGCTCTTTTTTTAAGCAATATATTATCTGATTCGTGATATGTGTAGAATTTTTACAGGTTAAACTATCCGAAACCGAAAAATCAGGGACCTAGATTACCGGTGATGAACGCCAGAGAACCTGTCAAGCACAATCCGAACCAACCTCGCACCATCGCCATTACCGGCGGTAAGGGTGGGGTGGGCAAAACCTCGGTCGCACTGAATCTTGCGCTCACGCTGGCGAGGCAGGATAACCGGGTTTTGTTGCTGGATGGCGACACCGATCTGGCCAATGTCAGCATCATGGTTGGCCTGTATCCGCGAAAAACCCTTGCCAATGTGATGGCCGGAGAGTGTCGTCTGGAGGACATTATCCTTGAGACGGATTACGGCCTGCACATTGTGCCCGGGGCTTCCGGTGTGCAGGAATGCATGGATATGGGGCCGACGGAGAGCCTCCGTATACTCCGGGCACTCTATAACCTGGAAAACCGCTACGATTACGTCATCACCGATACGGCTGCGGGTCTGCAGGCAGCCGGGCTGCATATGATCGCTGCAACAGAGCTGGCCTGCATGGTGGTGACCCCGGATCCGGCCTCCCTGACCGACGCCTTTTCGCTGATCAAGGTTCTGCGGCGCAGGGGATACAACCGTATTCCGAGCATTCTGGTGAACATGGCCCAGGGCGCCAGTCAGGCTCGGTCCGTGTTCCAGCGCCTGGACGCCGCTGCCCAGCGCCACCTGGGAATCTCGCTCCACTATATGGGGGGGATCTGGCGGGACGAAACCCTTCGCCAGTCGGTCCTTAACCAGAAGCCCGTTGCTCTTCTGCCCGTGTCTGACCCCTCCTGTCGTCAGTTCCATACCCTCGCGGACATGCTGGATGTGCGGCTGTCCCAGTTGCCCAGGCGCAAGGCAGGAATTGCAGCTTATTGGCACAAGGTGTCGAAAAGAGAATCCGCGAATCCGCCTAAAGCGTTGAGCAAGCCAGAGCCCCAAACAGAGAGAGAGGCCCCGGCGCTGAAAGAGCGATGCGTTAAGGCCGTCGATGAGATTGAGGCGGTATTCAGTCAGGCGCCGGTCGATCCGCTGCTGCGTTATGAAGCATTTACCCGGCTTTTTGCACTGCTCGGGAGCACGCTGGACAGTGATGCCATCGAGATAATCCAGACCGGATTGGGGTCGTTCCAGTGGGAAAATCTCAGCCCTGAACGCAAGCATCATCTGGCCATCCATCTTCGTGAGCTGGCGGACCAGATTTCGCCCGTACGGGAACCGGCAACCCCTGAGCCGGTGCAGTCGGTGCTTCGCGAGCCCTTTTACGACCGCATCAGCTTTGGCGAGCAGGATCGTCTGGTGCGGGTGTTGAAAGAACAGCCTGCGGATATCTCCCTGGATCAGCTTCTGAGGTCTCTCTCGGGCAATGATCAGGGGCGCTCCTGATAGGCAGAAAAACCTACCTTCTTTTCCGTCATTTTATCAGCACTTTTTGTAGCGTAACTTTGCTGTGTGTCACCGCTCTGTCACCAAAGTTGTGCAAAGATTAAGCATAAATCTGAATCGTGGCCCGCAATATGCAGTGGATCCGGTGTACCTGATTCGCAAACTGTCCCTTTGTTGGCAGGTGTGCGCCGACAACGAATTGAAATGAGAAGGAGTTCTCCCATGGCTACACAGCAGCTGAATCCCGAAGCGTCGTCAAAAGTACTTGAGCGGCTCCGGGGCAAGCATGTTCTGATTACTGGTACCACCGGTTTTCTCGGTAAGGTGGTTCTGGAGAAGCTTATTCGCGCCGTTCCTGACATCGGCGGCATTCACCTGCTGATCCGTGGTAACAAGCGCCACCCCAATGCCCGGGAGCGTTTTTATGAGGAGATTGCCACCTCGTCGGTTTTTGATCGGCTGCGTCAGGAAGACAACGACGCCTTCGAAACCTTCATTGAAGATCGTGTGCACTGCGTGACCGGGGAAGTGACTGAGTCATTGTTTGGTCTGTCCGGTGATCGTTTCCGCAAGCTGGCTGGTGGCATTGATGTGGTTATCAATTCCGCCGCCAGTGTGAACTTCCGTGAAGAGCTCGATAAAGCGCTTGCCATCAACACCCGGTGCCTTGAAAACGTCGCCGAACTCGCGCGGCAGAACAAGTCGCTGGCAGTGCTTCAGGTTTCCACCTGTTATGTCAACGGCATGAACTCCGGACAGATCACCGAAACTGTGATCAAGCCGGCGGGAGAATCCATTCCCCGAAGCACGGAAGGCTATTACGAGATCGAGGAGCTGGTTCGGCTGCTGGAGGACAAGATTTCGGACGTACGCTCACGCTACTCAGGCAAAGTGCTGGAGAAGAAGCTGGTGGACCTCGGAATCCGCGAAGCCAACCACTATGGTTGGAGCGATACCTACACCTTCACCAAATGGCTGGGTGAGCAACTTCTGCTCAAAGCCCTCTCCGGGCGCGCGCTGACAATTGTCCGCCCGTCGATTATCGAAAGTGCACTTGAGGAGCCAGCGCCGGGCTGGATTGAGGGCGTGAAGGTGGCAGACGCCATCATCCTCGCCTATGCCCGGGAAAAGGTGACGCTGTTTCCGGGTAAACGTTCCGGGGTTATTGATGTCATTCCCGTTGATCTGGTCGCGAACGCCATTATCCTGGCGGCCGCCGAGGCAATTGGTGATGCTCCCCGCCACCGCATTTACCAGTGCTGTAGCGGTAGCTCCAATCCAGTTTCCCTGGGACAATTCATTGATCATTTGATGGCGGAATCCAAAACCAATTACGCAGCATACGACCAGCTGTTCTACCGGCAGCCGACCAAACCCTTTATTGCGGTTAACCGCCGGCTGTTCGATGCCGTTGTCGGCGGGGTACGCATTCCCCTGAGCATTACCGGGAAGGTTTTGCGTATGCTGGGCCAGAATCGGGAGTTGAAAGTGCTCCGGAATCTGGACACGACCCGCTCGCTGGCCACCATATTTGGTTTTTACACCGCGCCGGACTATATCTTCCGAAATGACGACCTGCTGGCGCTGGCGGCCCGAATGGGCGAGCTGGACAAGGTGCTGTTCCCGGTGGATGCCGGTCAGATTGACTGGGCGGTTTACCTGCGCAAGATTCACCTGGCAGGGCTTAACCGATATGCCCTCAAGGAGCGCAAGGTCTACAGCCTGCGCTCAGCCAAGGCGCGTAAAAAGGCAGCGTGAATCCAGGAGCCCGGTCGCCACCACCGGGCTTTTTTCTGCGCGACCGGCTCCCTTCCCGGTTTGCCATCGGCCCCAATCGAACTATCCTTTAAAAAAGCTTCTCGTTCGGCGCAGTTTGCCGTTGTTTTCTTGCGGGTTACCGACCTTTTTTGGCTAAAAGTTCAGGCGGATTAGGACGTTAGTCTAATTCATTGTGTGGTGGCTAGCATGGTGAACTACCAGTATCCGTCTACAGGGCCGGAGAGGCCCCAACGTCTGAATTCCAAAACCACAATGACAACAGACTCTGACTAAAGGGGGAGCACAATGACTGATAAACAGGTATATCCGGTAAGCCCGGAAGTGGCCAAACAGGCCCTTCTGAACCGGGAACAGTATGAAGAAATGTATCGTCAGTCAGTTGAAGACCCGGATACTTTCTGGGGTGAGCACGGCAAACGCCTTGACTGGATCAAGCCCTACACCAAGGTGAAAAACACGACATACGATTACAACAACCTGTCCATCAAGTGGTTTGAAGATGGCCAGTTGAACGCCTCTGCCAACTGCCTGGACCGTCATCTGGACAAGCGTGGCGACCAGACAGCCATTATCTTTGAAGGTGATGATCCTGCCGATTCACGTAACGTGACCTATCGCGAACTGCACGAGGAAACCAGCAAGTTCGCCAACGTCCTGAAAGGTCTGGGCGTGAAAAAGGGTGATGTTGTTACTATCTACATGCCGATGATTGTCGAGACAGCCGTCGCCATGCTGGCTTGCGCTCGTATCGGCGCGATTCACTCTGTCGTTTTCGGCGGTTTCTCTCCGGAAGCTCTTGGCGCCCGGATTGTGAACGGCAAGTCCCGCTTCGTGGTCACTGCTGACGAGGGTGTTCGCGGCGGTCGCAAGATTCCGTTGAAAAAGAATGTGGATGCGGCCCTGAAGAACGAGGACGCCGCCCATGTTGAGAAAGTTGTGGTCGTCACCCGGACCGGTAACTCTGAAGTACCCTGGAACGATTCCCGAGATGAGCGTTATGAGGACCTGATGAAGTCGGCGTCTTCAGACTGTCCGCCGGAGGCCATGAACGCCGAGGATCCGCTGTTCATGCTGTATACCTCCGGTTCCACCGGTGCGCCGAAAGGGGTTCTCCACACCACCGGCGGTTACATGGTCTACACGTCCATGACCCACGAGTACGTCTTTGATTACCACGATGGCGATGTTTACTGGTGTACTGCGGACTTTGGCTGGGTCACCGGCCACAGTTATATCCTGTATGGCCCGCTCGCCAATGGCGCTGTTACGGTTCTGTTCGAGGGCGTGCCGAACTATCCGGACAGTTCACGCATGGGCCAGGTGGTCGACAAGCATAAGGTGAACATCCTTTACACAGCGCCGACCGCTATCCGCGCCCTGATGGCGGAAGGTGAGTCCTGCATGAGCGGCACCAACCGCGACAGCCTGAAACTGCTGGGCTCCGTGGGCGAGCCGATCAACCCGGAAGCCTGGGAGTGGTACCACCGGGTCATCGGTAACAGCAAGTGTCCGATTGTCGACACCTGGTGGCAGACCGAGACAGGGGGCATCCTGATTTCCCCGCTGCCTGGTGCGATCGATCTGAAACCCGGCTCAGCCACGGTGCCGTTCTTCGGTGTTCAGCCGGCACTGGTGGATAACGACGGTAATATCCTCGAAGGCAAGACCGAGGGTAACCTGGTTATCCTGGACAGCTGGCCAGGCCAGATGCGCACGATCTTTGGCGATCACGAGCGCTTTGCCCAGACCTATTTCAGCACCTATAAAGGCATGTACTTTACCGGTGATGGCGCCCGTCGCGATGAGGACGGCTACTACTGGATTACCGGTCGCGTGGACGACGTACTGAACGTGTCGGGCCACCGTCTGGGTACTGCGGAAGTTGAGAGTGCGCTGGTTTCCCATGATAAAGTTGCTGAAGCCGCAGTTGTTGGCTACCCCCATGAAATCAAGGGGCAGGGCATCTATGTCTACGTTACCCTGGTTCATGGCGAGGAGCCCTCTGACGAGCTGAAGAAGGAACTGGTGCAATGGGTGCGCAAGGAGATCGGTCCGATTGCCTCTCCGGATGTGATCCAGTGGGCGCCTGGACTGCCGAAAACCCGTTCGGGCAAGATTATGCGCCGGATTTTGCGTAAGATTGCCTCTAACGAGCACGATCAGTTGGGTGATACCTCTACGCTGGCAGACCCGGGCGTAGTGGATGACCTGATCAGCGGTCGTGCGGACCAGTAACGCCTGTGTGTTACCAGGCCTTGTACCTGTAAGGAATCTGTTGAATGGCACAAACAATTATCGTCGCTGATGATCACCCGCTGTTTCGCGCAGCACTGAAGCAGGCGGTCAGTCAGGCGGTGCCGGATGCCGAGACGGTGGAAGTCGACAGCATCAAGGCACTGCAGGCGGCGGTAGAGTCGCACCCGGATGCGGATCTGGTTCTGCTGGATCTCAACATGCCGGGTGCCCACGGCTTCTCCGGGCTCGTGTTCATGCGCGGGCAGTACCCGGGGTTGCCGGTGGTGGTTGTGTCAGGATCCGAGGAGTTGCAGGTGATGCGCCGCTCGATTGACTACGGCGCTTCCGGCTTCATTCCGAAGTCGGCGCCGTTGCCCACCATTACCGAAGCGATTCAGGCTGTCCTGGAAGGGGATGTCTGGTTGCCGCAGGGTGTGGCTGACAAGATCGAGCGGATGCATTCGGATGCCACCGACTTTTCCGAGAAGCTGGCATCACTCACTCCGCAACAGTTCCGGGTGCTGGGTATGCTGGCCGAGGGGCTTCTGAACAAGCAGATCGCCTACGATCTGGATGTGTCGGAGGCGACCATCAAAGCGCATATCACGGCGGTGTTCCGGAAGCTTGGGGTGCGGAACCGCACTCAGGCGGTGATCGCGATTCAGCAGATGGAGATCGATCCTTCGGATCAGTCGTTGTCTGGTAGCTGATTTGGTTTTAGTGGTTTGAATATGAAACGGGAGCCCGAGGGCTCCCGTTTGTTTTTTGAGAGGGTATCACTCCGGTTATCTGCTGCCAGCGTACCCCAGTTCCTTGTCGACCAGGTTGAACAGGTCCTGGCCCTTGTGCCAGCGGTCAAAGTTCTCCAGGAACTGGTCCGTAAGTGCCCGCTTCCAGCCAATGAAATCGCCGGCCATGTGGGCGGTCATGGTGACGTTCTCCATGTCCCAGAGCGGGTGATCTTCTGCTAGCGGTTCCTCTTCGAAGACATCGAGCCCGGCGCCGGCAATTTCGCCGTTTTTGAGGGCTGTGATCAGATCATTGGTTTTGACGATCGGGCCTCGTCCAATGTTGATCAGTCGGGCGGACTTTTTCATGGCCTTGAAGGCTTTCTCATCAAACAGGCCTTCGGTCTGAGGCGTCAGGGGTGCCGCAATCACCACGAAGTCCGCGTGCCCCAGCTGCTCGTACAGGTCGTCGTTACCGTGTACCGCGACGAAATCCGGATCCTCTTTTCTCGGCTTTCGGGCAATGCCGTGTGCCTTTAACCCGGCAGCGCCGACCAGGCGACCAATCTGGCGACCAATTGAGCCGGCGCCGACAACCAGCACCTGCTTGCCCTCAGCCCGTTCAGTATCCCGATGTTTCCACTGATGCTTCATCTGCAGCCGGATCGACTTCGGGAAATCCTTGGCGAACATCAGGATGGTGCAGAGCACATACTCGGCAATGGTGCGGTCGAAAATGCCCCGGGCATTGGTCACGGTGACATCACCCTTGATCAGATCCGGGAACATCAGTGCATCAACGCCAGCACTGGTAGCGTGGATCCATTTCAGCTTGTCTGCCGTGTGCCAGGCGGCCGCCAGGGCCTCCGTGCGAAAGTCCGTCACCATCATGATGTCGGTGCCGGGCAGGGTGTCGCGAAGGGTCGGCTCGTCACAGGCAAATCGCACCTCTGCGCGGGCCCTGACTGCGTCCATTCCCGGCGGTTCCTGCTCTCCCGGCGCGGTGAGAACGGTAACAACAGGTTTGCTGTGCTGAGTCATTGAGCCTCCGCCTTTTATGATGAATGACAATGTGTGACTGGTGATCGCCCGTGAGGGGTATTTACAGTCTGGTCGGCAGGTTTCATCGGGTCAACTTGGGCAGCAACAGAATTTCCACTCACAGCGTTGATGGCGGTACTTTCACGTACATCATCTATATGATTTTTTGTCTTGTAGAGGCCACCCATACTGACTAACCTGCAGGGTAGATTCTATTTGCCCCGTTTGCAGGAGGTGTTTATGGCAGAAGCCGCCAACAAAGAAACTGGCCAGACCAAACCGCGTAGAGTGAAGTACCGGAAAACCAAGGCCAGTTGGAACCCTGCTATGCAGGCGGTTCCGGTTCCGGGTATCCGTCGCATGGTGAATATGGCGGCCACCATGAAGGATGTCATTCATCTTTCCATCGGTCAGCCGGATTTGCCAACACCCAAGCACGTTATTGACGCATACGTTGATGCGCTGAATGCGGGGCAGACCGGCTACACCATGGATGCCGGGCTGCCGGAACTCCTGGTGGCCCTGCGTGATTACTACGGCAAGCGGTATAACCGGAAACTTACCCGGGACAATATCCTGGTCACAAGTGGCGCCACCGAGGCGATGTACCTGGCCATTTCAGCCACCTCTGCGCCCGGTCGGCAGTTTATCGTGACCGATCCGTCATTCCTGCTCTATGCGCCCCTGATCCGGATGAATGGTGGTGAGGTGAAGTTCGTCCCGACCCGGGCGGAAAACAATCATCAGCTGGATCCGGACGAGGTGATCCGGGCCATGGGGCCCAGGACGTTTGCGCTGATCCTGAACAACCCCAACAACCCGACCGGGGCTGTCTACCCGCGCAGCACGGTTGAAACCATCCTTGAAGAGTGCGCCTATCGCGGCATTCAGGTTTATGCTGATGAAGTCTATGACCATCTGATCTTTGATGACGATGACTTCGCCAGCGTTCTTAACTGCTCGATGGATCTGGACAACATCATGTGCATCAGCAGTTTTTCGAAAACCTACAGCATGGCGGGTTTGCGAGTTGGCTGGGTGATTGCCAGCCAGGCGGCCATCAAATCTCTCCGTCGCTTTCATATGTTTACCACCTCGGTGGCTAATACTCCGTCCCAGTTTGCTGGCGTGGCCGCGCTGACAGGGGACCAGCAGTGCGTGCGGGATATGGTCGATATCTACCGCGAGCGTCGGGACAAGGTGGTCGAGCTGGTCGATCAGACTCCCTACATGACCGGCTACAAGCCAGGCGGAGCCTTTTTCGCGTTCCCGGATCTTCCACCCCATGTGGATGGCTCGGATCTGGCCCTGCGGATGCTGAAAGAAACGGGCGTCTGTATGGTTCCGGGAGATGCTTTCGGTGAAGGTTGCACAAATGCCGTGCGGATTAGTTTCTCCACAACTGTCGAAAAACTCGAAGAGGCGTTTGATCGCGTGATTCCCTGGATGGCCAAGCAACAGTTCTGAGGTGATGTCATGTCAGCCCTGGACTCGGTATTGATTCAATGCCCGTACTGCTGGGAGACGCTGGATGTCAGCGTCGACCCGTCAGTGCCGGAGCAGGAGTATGTCGAGGATTGCCAGGTTTGCTGCCAGCCTATCCTGTTGCGCGTGGTTTTTGACGACAATCTGACGCCTCATGTTGAGGCCCGGGCTGAAAATGAATAGAACACCACTGTATGGCGTGCGGGCGTTTCTGGTCCTGGTGATGGTGCTCGCCAGCGGCTGTGCCAGCTTGTCGCCCTATTCGATTTCCGAGGGTGAGTTGGAGAGGCATCTCCAGGATGTGGTGAGCGAGTTTGATCGCAACCAGTTGAACAGTGGTTCACCGCTGAGCCTCAGTCTGAATGACGCCGATATCACCCTGGGCCCCGATGGTCGGGACGTGGCAGTGATCGACGTAAGGGGGCAGGTGGCCCTGAATGCATTAATGACGAGGCTGCCGGTTGATATTGCCTTGAAGGTGGAGGGGGCCCCGGTTTATGACAGCTCTGAGAAAGCCATCTTCATCCGGCGCTTGCAGCTTTTGGAAAGCAGTATCGACTCCCCCTTCTTCAAAGGGGATCTGAAGCCAGTAACCGATACGGTGATGCGGCTTGTTGCCCAGATGCTCGAGACCATGCCGGTTTACCGGCTGGACGAAACCGATTTCGCCCAGCGTATGTTCGGTATGATGCCTGTCGATGTGCGGGTGGCGCCTGGTCGGCTTGAATTCGTCATGGCCGACCAGTAGCCGTTCTTACTGCGATAGCCTCTCGCAAATCGCAGAGCCGATCTCGTGGGTGCCTCTCCGGGTACCTGAGTTCTCAGCAAGGTCCGCGGCCACTGCATCGAACAGCTCTTTGCCGGCCGCAGCAATTCCAGGGTCCTTGCGGCCCAGCCACTCGAGCATGCGGGCTGCTGTGAAGAGCATGGCGGTGGGGTCAGCCAGACCCTGTCCGGCGATATCCGGAGCGCTGCCGTGGGTGGGTTCGAACATGGAGGGCATGTCCGGATCCGTCGGGTTCAGGTTGCAGGAGGGCGCAACGCCCATGCCTCCTGACAGAACCGCGGCCAGATCCGTCAGAATGTCACCCTGAAGGTTGCTGGCCACCACCACATCGAATGCCCAGGGGCTTTGCACAAACTTCATGCAGGCGGCGTCCACCAGCTCATGGTGCGTGGCTACATCCGGGTACTCTTTGCTGATTTCGTCAAAGGCCTCGGTGTACATATCCCCCCAGTAGCGCAAGGCGTTGCGCTTGGTCACCAGGCACACCTGGCTTTCGCAGGTTCGACCGTCCAGTGTCCGGAATGTGCGTGTCCGGCCCTCTCTTATCCGCTCAGCGGCGCGGTTTCGTGCCTGCTCAAACCCGTAACGGATAATCCGGTCAGTTGCCTTTCGCGTGAACACTTCCATCTGCGTGGCTACTTCATCCGGCTTGCCCTTGCGCAAACGGCCGCCCTGGCTGACGTATTCACCCTCGGAGTTTTCCCGAATGACCAGCATGTCGACGTCTTTGGCGCGCTCATCGGCGAGGTACTGGCGGGCACCGGGAAGAAGTCGGGCCGGGCGCTCGCAGACCCACTGGTCGAAACCTTTGCGCATGTCCAGCAGAGGTGCGAGAGAGATGCTGTCTGGCAACAGGTAGCGGTCCGGGTCGTCCATGGGGCCCGGATCGCCGAGGGCGCCCAACAGAATGGCATCGTATTTCTGTAACTGCGCGAGGGCATCCGCTGGCATGGACTCCCCATGCTCCTCATGCCAGGCATGCGATGGCCAGGGGAATCGCGTCCACTCAAGATCCAGACTGTGTTTGGCGCGCAGGGTTTCCAGGCAGCGCACAGCCTCGGCCACCACTTCGGGACCTATGCCGTCGCCCGGGGTTACAGCGATGCGGGTAGATTGGGCCATTCGGGAAACTCCTTTTGTGGACAGACACGTATAAACGACAAACCCCAGTTTAGTCATGTAAACAGGGGATGCCACCGTTTGACATGCTTTAACCAATAAGTGGTTTTACCAGTAAGGGGATCGCAGCTATATTGAGTTAGAATATGCTTTATAGACACAGCAAAATCGCTCGAAGTGAATTCAGGAGTTGAAGTGAACCAACCCGCCGTACTGTTTGATGAGTCTCATTGTGAGCAATGTGCCTGTGGAGCGGGGTTAGATTTTTCCTTTACCTTCGCATTCCAACCGATAGTCGACGTTTTGAATAAGTCTGTTTACGCATATGAGGCCCTTGTGCGGGGCCCTGAGGGTGAGGGCGCCATGAGTGTTCTCGCCAGAGTGAATGAGAAGAACCGATATGCTTTTGATCAGGTCTGTCGCGTCAAAGCGGTGAAGCTCGCCGCCAGGCTTGGCATGGAAACGATGCTCAGCATCAATTTCATGCCCAACGCGGTCTATCGGGCCGAGTACTGCATTCGAACCACCCTTGCTGCAGCCAAGACCTATAATTTTGATACCCGTAAGATAATTTTTGAGCTGACTGAGGACGAGCATTTGTCTTCAGCTTCAGTGGACCATCTTGTATCGATCATAGAGGCCTACCAGGAGATGGGGTTCAGTACAGCCATTGATGATTTCGGTGCCGGATATTCCCGGTACAACATCATGATGGCCAGCCCGCCCAATCTCCTTAAACTGGATATGGCGCTGGTTCGTAATATTCATCAAGAACCAAACAAGCAGGCTGTGGTGGCGGGTATCATTACCATGATGACGCAGCTTGGCGGCCAGATCATCGCAGAGGGCGTCGAGACCAAGGAAGAGTACTTCTGGTTACGATCCCAGGGTATAAACCTCTACCAGGGCTATCTGTTTGCCAAACCGGGTTTCGAGTGTCTTCCCGAACCCGAGTTTCCGGCCTGACCGGCCTCTGAACTGATAGGAAAAACACCTTGCTATACCGAATGATCACCATTGTCGGCGGACTGGTTTTTGTCATCATCCTGTTCGCCCTGATCTGGTTTTTCTGCAAGAAATTTCTGGAACACCACGGCGTAACTGATCAGGTCAAAGACCGAGCCATGGTTCTGGCTACCTGGACCTTTGCCGGGATCAGCGTCGGGCTTGTATTCGCGGTAGTTGGTGCATTTGTCCTAGGCCCCTGGGCCTTTTATCGAACCCTCCGGGGCCATGATGTGGAAATATCCGATGGCGCCGCTGTGTGGTGGGGGCTCGCGATCGTCCTGGCCTCCCTGGGCATTACGGCCATCGGGTTTTTCGGTTTCCTGATGCTTGTCGGGGCATACTGATTCTCAACTGATAGCCTTCAACTGCTCCCGGAACCAGATCAGCGCCGGCTCCCTCTCGTAAGCCTTGTGCCAATACAGGTGAACGTCAATGGACGGCAGGTCTGCTGGCGGATCCATGATCCGGATGTTGGCCCGCTCGGCAATGATCCGGGCATAGGCTTCCGGCATGGTCAGCAGCAAATCGGTGTCCTCCACCACTCTGCACGCGGCGTAATAATGCTGGCACCTTAGCCGGATGCTGCGCTGAACCCCTAGCCTTGATAGCTCGAAATCCTCGATCCCGGGCCCCTCGGTCCGTGAAGACACCAGAACGTGTTTTGCGGACAGGTACCCTTCCATATTCAGAGCCCCTTGCGCCAGTGGGTGCCCCTCCCGGGCGAGGACCACGAGGCGGTCGCGCCGCAGCAGTTCGTGAGAAGTCTGGTTGCTCACCGGTAACAGCACATCTACCGCAAAATCCAGTTTGCCCGCTGCCAGTTGAGTTTCCATATCGCGTCGCGCAATCCGCTGGCTGGCAATCTCAAGCTCCGGGTAGACGTCCAGACGTTTCATCAGGCGGGGCAGGAAGGTGGATTCGAGAATGTCTCGCAAGCCTAGTGAATAGGTCTTGCGCTGCGTAGCCGGATCAAAGGCATGGAACTGATTCACCGCTCCCTGAATCTGGGTCAGGCCCGGTCGCATGGATTCAAGGAATCGCCGGGCCAGCGGTGTCGGCACCATTTGATTGCCCTGGCGAGTAAACAGGGGATCATCAAAATGGTCTCGAAGCCTCGACAGTGAGTGACTCACCGCCGGCTGGGTCAGGTGCAGTGCCCTGGCCGCTCGGGTCAGGCTTCCCTCCCGGTAGATTGTGTCGAAAACGTGCAGCAGGTTCAGATCCAGGCGATTTAGGGCCATCATCAGGGTCCGTTCTTTGAAAGTCAGGAATAAGTATGGTTGATAATAAACGATAAGAATAATTCAGTCGCGTAATAGTTAAGTCATCCCTAGACTGATCTCAACGTGATTTTTCCGTGCACGCCACCGTGCAACCGCTAGCGAGGAGACGGCGATGGATTTCAATATTTCCGACAAAGGACAGGATTATCTCAACCGCGTGAAGCAGTTCATGAAGGATGAGATCTTTCCCATCGAAGAGCAGTACCACAAGGAGCTTGCCTCCCTGGATAACCGCTGGGTTGTGTTGCCGATCATCCAGGAGCTTAAGGAGAAAGCAAAAGCACAGGGCCTCTGGAACATGTTTTTCCCGGACGAAAAATACGGCTGTGGCCTGCTGAACTCCGACTACGCCCTGATTGCCGAGGAAACCGGGCGCAGCTTTATTGCGCCGGAGATCTTCAACTGCAACGCGCCGGACACCGGCAATATGGAAGTATTGATCCATTACGGCTCTGAAGAGCAGAAAGCCGAGTGGCTGCCGCGGTTGCTCAGCGGTGAGATCCGCTCCGCCTTTTGCATGACCGAGCCTGCGGTTGCCTCTTCCGATGCCACCAACATGGAAGCCACCGCCGTCGTCGAAGGCGACGAAGTGGTTCTGAACGGCCGCAAGTGGTGGAGCACTGGTATCGGCCACCCCGACTGCAAGGTTGCCATCTTCATGGGCCTGACAGATCCCGACGCCCACAAGCATCGCCGTCACTCTATGGTCCTGGTGCCGCTGGACACCCCGGGCGTCAAGATTGAGCGTATGCTGCCGGTATTCGGTGAATACGATGAGCCCTACGGCCATGGCGAGGTGCTGTTCGACAACGTCCGGTTGCCCAAGAGTGCGTTCATCGCGGGCCCAGGCCGCGGTTTCGAGATTGCCCAGGGCCGTCTGGGGCCGGGCCGTGTGCATCATTGCATGCGCGCGATCGGCGCGGCGGAGCGCACACTGGAAATTCTGATCAAGCGTGCCACCACCCGTGAGGCTTTCGGGCGGCCGATCGCCAAGCTGGGCGGTAATCCGGATATCATTGCCAATGCCCGTATGGCCATTGAGCAGGCGCGTCTGCTGACGCTGAAATGCGCCTGGGCGCTGGATACCAAGGGCATCATGGGGGCGCTTCAGGAAGTCTCCATGATCAAGGCGGTGATTCCGTCCATGCTGCAAACCATTGTGGATCAGGCCATTCAGATTCACGGTGGTGCCGGGGTCAGTGATGATGACTTCCCGCTGACGCAGCTGTTTGCCTATGCTCGTGTTTTACGCCTGGCGGATGGCCCGGATGAGGTGCATCGGGCTATGGTTGCTCGTCTCGAATTGCGCAAGTACAAGAACTGATAGCTCGGTGCCGGAGCGGGCGGGGCTGGCCTTCTGAAACACGCTGTGAATACGTCCATGTACGCTTGGCTCCGCCATCCATGGCTCCGCACAGTTTCAGAAGGCCAGCCCCGCCCACTCTCGTACGCCGTGAGGTAACGCTGACTAACATCTGATAGAACGGGAAAAACCATGACACAGAGAGTATTCATAACCGGCGGGGCCAGCGGTCTCGGTCGGGCGATTGCATTGCGGTACGCCAAAGAGGGCGCCAAAGTCTGCATCGGCGACATCAATCCGGAGCAGGGCGTCAGTGTTGAGAAAGAGATCAATGCGGCCGGAGGCGAGGGCTACTATGTTGAGTGCGATGTTCGACGCCTGACGGATTTTGAGAAAGTCCGGGACGATCTGGTCAAGAAGTGGGGCGGTGTTGATGTGGTGGTGAATAACGCCGGTGTTGCTTCTGCCGGTTCCATTGAAGACACCACCATGGCGGACTGGGAGTGGATTCTCGATATCAATGTGCTGGGTGTGGTTCGCGGCTGTAAGGCGTTTACGCCGCAGTTCAAGCAGCAGGGCTCCGGGGCATTCGTGAATGTGGCCTCCATGGCCGGGCTGATGCTGGCGCCTTTGATGGATAGCTACAATGTGACCAAGGCCGGGGTGATTGCCCTGTCTGAAACCCTGAGCCAGGAGCTTCGGGATGCCGGTATTCATGTGAGCTGTGTATGCCCGGCATTTTTCCAGACCAATCTGACCAGCAGCATGCGTTCAGATATCCCCGGCATTCAGCAGAATGTGAACAAGCTGATGAAGCGCTCCACGGTAACCGCCGAGGATGTGGCCGAGGATATTTTCCGGTCGGTGGAGAACAAGAGCTTCTGGGTACTGCCCCACGCCAAGGAGCGCCGCATGTGGATGCTCAAGCGCCATGCACCCAAGGCGTTCGACTGGCTGATGCATCAGGAAAGCAAGCGCTGGATGAGCAAGATGGGTGGCAGCAAGGCCTGAGGGCGCTGTGTTTAACTGTCTTAAACTGAAGATTCAAAAGGAGAGTCCTGAATGATCCAGATCGACGAAGCGGTGGACATCCGGGAAGGTGAGGAGCTGGACACTGGCGCCGTAGACCGGTTCATGAAAGAGGCGATCCCCGATCTGCAAGGCGAGCCAGAGATTCGTCAATACCCGGGTGGCGCCTCAAACCTGACCTATCAGGTGGATTACGGCGACCGTTCCTACGTCTTGCGCCGGCCGCCGTTTGGCAAGATCGCCAAGTCTGCCCACGACATGCTGCGTGAGGCGAAGGTCATGCGGGCGCTCAAACCGGTTTATCCCTACGTGCCCAACATCATTGCCATTTGCGATGATCACGACGTGTTGGGTTGCGATTTCTACGTGATGGAACGGTTGAAGGGCATTATCCTGCGCCAGGACTTTCCCAAGGATTTCGAGCTCAGTGAAGCCGATACCCGCAAGCTTTGCCTGAACGTTATCGACAAACTGGTGGATCTTCACCGTGTGGATGCCAAGGCAGCAGGCCTGGACAAGCTGGGCAAGGGCGAGGGCTACGTGCAGCGCCAGATCGGCGGTTGGAGTGACCGTTTTCGCAAGGCCCGCACCGACGATGTGGGTGACTTTGAGCAGGTCATGAGCTGGCTCAATGACAAGATGCCTGAAGACATTGCCCAGGTGGTGATCCACAACGATTTCCGCTTCGACAACGTGGTGCTGAACCCGGACAACCCGTTCGAGGTGATCGGCGTGCTGGACTGGGAGATGGCCACCATCGGCGATCCGCTGATGGATCTGGGTAACAGCCTGGCTTACTGGATTGAGGCGGATGATGAAGGCCCGTTCCAGATGCTGCGCCGACAGCCGACCCATCGCCCGGGTATGCTCACCCGCAAGGAGGTGGTGGAGTATTACATGGAGCAGTCCGGCTTCAAGGTCGACAACTTCGACTTCTATGAGATCTACGGCCTGTTCCGGCTCGCAGTGATCATCCAGCAGATCTATTACCGTTTCTACCATGGCCAGACCAAAGACAAGCGTTTCGCCGCCTTTGGGCACGCCGCCAATTACCTCGAGAAGCGCTGCCAGCGACTGATTGCGGAGAGCTCCCTGTAATGGCGACGATTTATCTGGTTCGTCACGGCCAGGCCAGTTTCGGGAAGGAAAACTACGACCAATTGTCTCCCACTGGCTGGGAGCAGGGCAGGGTGCTTGGCCGCTGGCTGGCGGGCAAAGTTGAACCGGCGGCAATTTTCGGGGGCGATCTGGAGCGCCACCGTGAAACCGTCGAAGCCATCGCCACCGGGTACGGATCCAAACTGCCCGATATGCAGGTGGTTCCCGGCTTCAACGAGTTTGACCACACAACAGTGGTGGCCCGGTACCGACCGGAATGGAGTGACCGCGCGGTGATGGCGCGGGACCTCAAGGCGTTTCCCAAACCGGCCAAAGCGTTCCAGGAGGCCTTTGTGCATGCAGTGCATCGCTGGGCCTCGGGCGAGTATGACCATGAGTACGAGGAAAGCTGGCCGGACTTCAAGGTCAGGGTTCTGGCGGCCTTCGAGGAGATGATTGAGTACGCCGATGGCGGCGACGTGCTGGTGGCGACCTCTGGCGGCCCGATTTCCGTAATCGCCCAGCATCTGCTTGGCCTGGATGACGCCCGGGCACTTGGCCTGAACGAGGTGATCGCCAACACCAGCGTGTCGCGGGTCCTGTATTCGGGGCCCCGGCGCAGCCTGGCCGTTTTTAATAACTACAGCCACCTGGAAGCGGATGATCCCGCCCTGGTGACATTCCGATAGTGAATTGAGGTGAACGAATGAGCAGCAAGAACCTGTTTGATCTGACTGGCAAGGTTGCCCTGATTACCGGTGCCAGCCGCGGCATTGGCGAGAGCATTGCCCGGACTCTGGCGGAGTATGGCGCCCACGTTATCGTAAGCAGTCGCAAGATTGACGGTTGCGAGGCCGTTGCCAGCAGCATCCGGGATGCTGGCGGTAGCGCCGAAGCCTACGCCTGCCACATTGGTGATATGGACCAGATCGAGAGTATCTGGGGGCATATTGAACAGACCCACGGCAAGCTGGACATTCTGGTGAACAATGCTGCCGCCAACCCTTACTTCGGGCCGGTCGAGGACACCGACCTGGGAGCGTTCAACAAGACCGTGGATGTGAATATCCGGGGCTATTTCTTCATGTGCGCCCGTGGTGCCCAGATGATGAAAAAAGCCGGTGGCGGCTCCATTGTGAACGTGGCTTCCGTGAACGGTGTTAATCCGGGCCACTATCAGGGTATTTATTCGGTGACCAAGGCCGCCGTGATTTCCATGACCAAATCCTTTGCCATGGAGTTGGGCCAGCAGAAAATCCGCGTGAATGCGCTGCTGCCGGGGCTGACCGATACCAAGTTTGCCAGTGCCCTGACGACTAACGAAGCCATCAAAAAGCAGGCCATGGCCCATATTCCCATGAAGCGGGTGGCGGATCCGGGTGAAATGGCAGGTACCGTTCTGTACCTGGTTTCCGATGCTTCCAGCTATACCACTGGCGCCTGCATCAATGCCGATGGTGGTTACCTGACGGTCTAAGTGTAGTCTCAGGGCAGGCGCCAGATGAAAGTCTTCATCTGGCGCCTGGTTCACTTCGTTCGTGATATCAGGCCGGTGAGCAGGTCAATGCTCCAAAGTCGTTGTTGAGCTCTACTGCCCGATTCTGCAGATTGGCCAGTGTTGTGTTGTCCCCCGCCAGGATCAGATCATGCATCAGGGACGCCATGGCTGCGCGACTCTCCGCCATCATGGCTTTGTAGGCCTCGCCCCGCACTTCCTCTGAATTCAGAATCAGATATTCCAGTTCCGCCTCGAACGTCGGCTCGTCTCTTCCCTCCAATATCTCCAGCAGTGCCAGTTGCCAGTTCTTGCGCCCCTGCAGCCAGATTTCAGTCTGGGCTCCGCGGTTTGCTGACCATTGCCGCACGATGTCTCGTTGCTTACTGTTCAGTTCCCCCAGCCACCGCTCAACCCGCTCTGCGGTTCTCTCGGCGCGGGCCTCGGCTGTCGCCTCCGGAGAATCGGCCAGGAATTCTTCTTCCATTTCCCGTTGGCTTTGCGCCATGTTGTCCGCCAACTCCTGTACCTGCTCGTCGCTCAGGCTGGAGAGAAGGTTTGTTGCGACCGGGGTTGCCCGTTCCAGAAGACTCGGGAAGAAACTGAAAAGCTGCTGCTGATGGTATTCGACAGTGGCCTGATCGGGCGGGTTGTTGGACACGTCAGACTCGAGTTCATCCAGCCAGGCCTGATAACGGGGCAGCTCGGCACTGCAGTGCCATTGCCGGAGTTGCTCGATATCGCTGTTGAGCTGCTGTTTCTGGTCGGCGGTAAGCGAAACATAATCCTCAACCCACCATACGATGCCCCAGTCCGCATATCGATAGGCCAGCTTGGTCGAGCTGCAGCCAGCCAGACCAAACGCCAGTACTAGAATGAGAACAAAGGGTTTGGCAAAACTGATTTCGCTCTCGTGACCGGTATCCATGGCTCACCTGTCTTGGTAAAAAGGCGTATCGAAAAAGGGTTGCAAGCTCACTATCATTCGTCGTTTATTGATTAACAGTGTACGGCATATCACGCCTTTCAGATGCTGCTCCGACCACTCCCGGAGCGTGTTTCAGGAGAAGTCATGAGTAAAATGAGACTTTCACGTCTACGCCAGCTTATTTTCGGCTTTTACATGTCCGGAATCATGTCCCTGCTGATGTCCGGAGTGATCACCTTCATCAATACGGGCATTGACAGTGAGTTCCATTACAGATGGGGACCGGCTTTCCTGGTCGCCTGGGCCGTTGCCTTCCCTCTGGTGACCTTCATCGCGCCGCTTGCCGGGAAGATGACTGAGTTCACCATGCGCAGACTTGACTGATTGCTTACAGATGTAAGCTTAAATGTAAAAAGATGCAAATCCGTTCTTTCTGACTCCCCGTAAATGCATTGACGCATGATTCAAGGACTGAATTTGTGCAGGTTCGAACCACTCAAATCCTGGTAAACAACCTCTATAAGTGGGGAGTCGAAACAATGAATACAAAATATGCTTTACCGATGGTTTTAGCGGGCAGTGTCATGCTGTCCGGGTGTTGGCTTGATGACGATGATAACGACTCAGCAGATGTTCCAACGCAAACTATTTTGGAAATCGCCGTTGAAAATGAAAATACGACGATTTTGGAATCTGCAGTTCTTGCAGCAGATCCCTCTATTGCGGAACTGCTTGGCGGAGATGACGAGTTAACCGTGTTCGCGCCGACAGACGCTGCATTTCAAGCTCTGTTAGATGACTTGGGTATCACGGCTGAAGAATTGTTAGCCAACACAGCGTTATTAAACGCGGTTCTGCCTTACCACGTTCTTGCAACGTCAGTGGGTGAGGTGAAGGCGGATGCTGCTATCAGCGTCGCTCAGAGCCCGGTCCCACAGAACCTGGTCCCAACCGTGAACGGTGAAAACGTCGCTCTTTCAATTTCTCAGGAAAGCGGTGAAGACGTGTTGTACGTGAACACCTCCCGAG
>CAZFQI010000006.1:0-61073 GCA_964520755.1 uncultured Marinobacter sp.
TTTAACTGGCCAGTCGGTTAACCTGCTCCACGAACGCGGTTGGCAGGGTGTCGATCACCGGCCGGGCATCTCCGCACACATCCGGGTTCGGGGCGTCCGGCTCTTTGGCCAGCACGATTGGCGATTCCGACCAGTGCAGCAGCTCCAGTTTGCCGTTTTCCTGCTCCACCAGGGCCGTGCAATGCTCTACCCAGTCGCCGTCGTTGCAGTAAAGCCCTTCCTCACTACGCAGGAAGCCGGCGGAGTGTATGTGGCCACAGATAAAGCCGTCGTAATTGCCCTTTTCCGCGACGGTCAGCGCCGCCAGTTCAAACCGGCGGATGAACGTGCGGGCCCTGCCAATGCGGCTTTTCACCCAGGCCGCCAGCGACCAGTAGGGCTTGCCCTTGAGCCGCCGCCAGGCGTTGAACCAGCGGTTCAGGCGCAGCAGGATGCCGTGGGCACGGTCACCGACCAGAAGCATCAGCGGGCTGCAACGCACCACCTGATCAAACTGGTCGCCGTGGCAGACCATGAACCGACGGCCATCAGCCGTGGTATGCACCGCTTTATATTGCAGTTCAATGCCGGCGATGGTCTGGCCGCAGAACCGGCGCAGGAAATCGTCGTGGTTTCCGGGCACGTAGACCACCCGGGTTCCGCTGGCCGCCAGCTCGATGAGTTTGTGGATGACGGCCTGATGGGAATCCGGGAAGTGCACCCGTCGCTGCATCGCGATCAGGTCGATGATATCCCCCACCAGGTAGAGGGTTTCACAGCGGACATGGCTCAGGAAGTCCAGCAGGTACTCAGCCTGGCAGTCTGCCGTGCCCAGGTGTACGTCGGAAATGAAAACGCTCCGGTAGCTCCGCATCTTTTCTCCCGTCTTTCAACCAGTCCGGATGCTGACACCTTGGCAAGTTCGGGTGACGGGGAAATGACAAAGGGGAGACACTTCTGTGACGTTCAGAAAGGAGTCACGGGAGAGAAAGCAGGAACGATCCGGTAACCCGCAGGGTTACCGGAATACCACTGCCCGGTGTCAGGTACCGGTTAGCGCAGGTCCGGATTCAGGGTATAGGTGCCAGTCACGCGGGCGCTGGCCAGCACATGCCCCGCCATGGCCTCGCGCACGTCGCTGCCGTCAAACTCGCCATCAAGGGCGAGCGTATCCACGTCCAGTGCGTGCACCTCGAAGTGGTAGTGATGGATGATCTCGTCGTTCCAGGGCGGACAGGGACCATCGTACCCGGCGTAGGTGCCGTTCATGTCGGGATTGCCCGCCAGGAACTGGGTGTAGTTGTTCACGCCGCGGATACCGATGGGACCGGGCCCCGGCTCCTTGCCCTTGGGAATCACGCCATCGCTGTCCTCGCCTTCCGGGATCCGGGTGGTACCGGCCGGCACATCCACCAGCAGCCAGTGGAAAAAATCGACCCGCGGAATGTCCTTCGAGACGGTCTTGCCTTCCTGATTCACGTCGTCTGCGACGCTGGGCACGTCCGGATCAAACATCATCACCACAAAGCTTTTGGTGCCTTCCGGTGCATCGTCCCAGACAATCTCGGGGTTCCGGTTGGGACCAAAGTTCATGTGGTCCTCTTCACTGTAGACCCCGAATGCGAATTTCTCGGGAATCGGCTGGCCTTCGTCTATGCCTTGAACCTGTAGTTTCACGGCGTTGCCTCCTGTCGTTTTGGCCTTTGGCTCATTGACTGTGTCTGGGACAGTCTCATTCTGTGATAATACGTTTTTAACACAAAACTGATTCAACTGACCACGGAGCCCCGATGAGCCAACAGAAGCCGGGTAAGCCACAACAGCCCGCGAACCAGAAAGACGAGGATGCGGTTGCCTTCGCCCAGGGTATTTTCGAACTGGCCCGCAACGGCGGTGCCGGGCCTCTCAGCGTGATGCTTGATGCCGGCGTCCCGGTCAACATGCGCACCAGCGAGGGCGAGACCCTGCTGATCCTGGCCAGCAAGCACGGCCATCCGGAAACCGTACGCCTGCTGCTCGAAAAAGGCGCCGATCGCGACGCTCAGGACAGCAACGGCAACACCGCAGTCTCGCTGGCAAAAACCGACAGCGTAAGGCGCCTGTTCGAAGAACACAGCCGGTAAGCCGGCGGCATGTTCAACAAGGGCGAGATTATTCATCATACCCGGGATGCCCTGGGCAGCATCCTGGTGGTCGATTACCGCAAACACCGGGTGCTCACCTTCAATTCGGTGTTCGAGCAGAGCAAGATCGACCGTCGCTATCCCTACCTGCCCGTACACGAGTACAACCGGGCCATGATGCTGCCGGCAGTCTTTGCCAACCCCCGCCACGTCACCATTCTGGGTCTGGGCGGCGGCGTGATGGCCGGCGCATTTCACCATCTCTATCCTGAATGCCGGATACACGCGGTCGAATTGCGCCAGGCTGTGGTCGACACGGCAAGGGAGTTTTTTGATCTCCCGGACAGTAAGCGCCTTGAGGTCACCATTGCCGATGCCCGGGATGCCCTGGAAAGGCTGCCGGAGGCGAGCACGGATATGATTCTGGCCGATCTGTACAACGCAGACCGGATGAGCCCTGCCCAGGCCCAGAAACAGTTCGTGGATGAGTGCGCCCGGGTGCTCACTGCGGAAGGCTGGCTGGTGCTGAATTACCACCGGACCCCGGATGTCGAAGGGCCGTATTTCCGTCGGCTCAAGAGGCACTTTGCAGTGCTTCTGGGCTTTCGAAGCAAGAGCAACAACACCGTGGTCTATGCCAGCAAACAGCACTTCCAGTCCGTACACCCCAAAGACCCGATACTCTCGGAGCTTGAAAGCCGGCTGCCGATTGACTGGCGCCGGCTGATGGCAAAGGTCAACCGGATGGAGTGAGGTCGCTCAGAGCCACTTTTCCCCGGGGCTCTGATAGTCACGAAAAGCCCGGTGAAGTGTCTCAGGCTGGTCGGTCTGGATCAGCATGTCGATGTATTGTCGCTGCAAAAAACCGGCACGCTCCATGTTCTCCGCCATCGCCAGCAACGGGTCAAAGAAACCGTTGATGTTGAAGATGGAACAGGGCTTCTGGTGCAGCCCCAACTGGCCCCAGGTCCAGGCCTCAAACAGCTCTTCCAGGGTGCCAATCCCGCCCGGCAACGCAACGAAACCATCGGCCAGATCGGCCATCAGCGCCTTGCGCTCGTGCATGTTCTTGACGACATGCAATTCGGTCAGGCCGGAATGGGCCAGCTCACGGTCCCGCAAGTGCTCCGGTATCACCCCGTGAACCCGGCCGCCCGCAGCCAAGACCGCATCGGCCACCACACCCATCAGGCCGACATGGCCCCCGCCGAACACCAGCTCAATGCCATTGCGGCCAAAATAATCACCCAACTCCCGGGCCTTGTCCGCATAAAGCGGATCATTTCCGGACCGGGAGCCGCAATAGACCGCAATTTTCATTCGCCATCCCCGATCTTGTCCTGGGTCTGGGTCTCGAAATCGCTGGCGTCGTGGCGCTCGTGCAGCTGGCTACTCGGTTCACCCCAGGCCCGGTTTACCATCCGGCCACGCCTCACGGCCGGACGCTGGGCAATCTCATCCGCCCAGCGAATGACGTTGGTATAGGTGTGGGCTTCCAGGAACTCGGCCGCGTCGTATACCTTGTTTTTCACCAGGGCGCCGTACCAGGGCCAGATAGCCATATCGGCAATGGTGTATTCATCGCCGGCGATGTATCGGTTGTTTGCCAGCTGCCGGTCGAGCACATCCAGCTGACGTTTGACCTCCATGGTGTAACGGTTGATCGGGTACTCGTAGTATTCCGGTGCATAGGCGTAGAAATGCCCGAAACCGCCGCCGAGCATGGGTGCGCTGCCCATCTGCCAAAACAGCCAGTTCATGGTTTCCGCGCGTCCGGCGATGTCCTTGGGCAGGAAAGCCCCAAATTTTTCCGCCAGGTACAGCAGGATAGAGCCGGACTCGAACAGACGGATGGATGGCGTCACGCTGTGGTCCATCATCGCCGGAATCTTGGAGTTGGGATTCACCTCCACAAAGCCGCTGCCAAACTGGTCACCCTCGGTAATTTTGACAAGCCAGGCA
This sequence comes from uncultured Marinobacter sp., assembly GCA_964520755.1. GTDB lineage: Bacteria > Pseudomonadota > Gammaproteobacteria > Pseudomonadales > Oleiphilaceae > Marinobacter. The sequence goes on from CAZFQI010000006.1 coordinate 4,065, forward strand.
TCGTACTCAGCCTCTTCAATGCCCAGTTCCAGCAGTTCCTCCAGCATCACCGTGACCTTTACACCATTGGGCGTCGCCAGCGAATAAAGCTGCAGAGGATGCTTGCCGACCGGCAGCTCCTTGTCATGGGTCGGACCGGCGATCGGGCGATTGATACTGGCAAACCGGCCCCCACTCTCGGAGTCCCATTTCCAGACTTTGGGTGGCGTGTAGGTAGCGTCGGTCATGGCATTTCTCCTCACAAAGTAGCAGTCAGGTGGCTCCGAGGTCGCATTGAGCCCGAGGCCGAAAACTCTAGCATGGAAGATCAAACAAAAAGAAACACAGGAGTACCCCATGGCAGGGCGCATTGTGCTCCTTCTTGCCTGTCTGTTTGTAATACCCCAGGTTCAGGCCGAGCTGTCAGACAGCAAGCGGGCGCTGATTCAGGAGCTGTTTCCCTCGGCAACGGTTATTGAAGACAAGTTGCCGGATTTCCCCGTGTACCCGGTGTATCAACTCCAGGAGCTGCTCGGCTATGCCTACGAAACCATAGATCATAGCCGACTCCAGGGCTTCGCCGGCAAACCGATCAGCATGCTGATTGGCCTGGACACCAAGGGACGTTTCACCGGCATCAAGATGCTGAATCACCACGAGCCGGTGTTTCTGCATGGCCTCGGCGAAGAGCCCCTGTTCGAATTCGTAGACCAATACGAAGGGCATTCGTTACAAGAGCAGATCATTGTCAGCACCTCCAACTCCAGCCGTTCCGGTCGAACCAGTGACGGCAACGTGGTTCACTTTGACGGTGTCAGCAAGGCCACGGTCTCTGTGCTGATCATCAACGACACCGTGCTGTCCTCTGCCCTGAAAGTGGCCCGCCAAAAACTCGAGGGGTTCGCCCAGAGCGCCCCCACACGGGCGAAGCCGGATTTCTTCCAGCCGATGTCCTGGCAGCAGCTGGTCGAGCGCGGTTACATTGGACACTGGCAGATCGCCAGTGAATCCATCGAAGCCGAACTGGGCCGGCCTCTGTCTGACTACCCCATGAACATTGAGCCGGCAGAGGGCGAGCCCTTTACCGAACTGTTCTTCGCCTACATCAATTCGCCCATGGTGGGACGCAACCTGCTCGGAGACGATGGCTACCAGCGCCTCATGGAACGACTCGACGATGGCGCTCAGGTTCTGGCAGTCATGTCCCGCGGCGCCTTTCCCCATGTTTCCCGCGAGTTCGTGCCTGGCAGTTCTCCCGACCGTGTCGGCCTCACCCAGAACAACCTGGCCGTGGAAATGCGCGATCTCAACCTGCTCGACCAGAATCTCGAGTTCCACGCCGCCGGAATGCCCTCGTTCGAGGCCGGCAACCTGTTTCGGGTGGGCGGCAACGCCGGCTTTAACCCGGGGGCGGAAGCCAATCTGAAGCTCAATGTCGAACTGGCCCGTAACCACCTGATGGTGGACCGGACATCCCTGGATATCCCGGTTCAATTCAGCGAAGACCTGTTCGAAACCGTCGAGGTTGCCCCCAACCCTGAGGACACCCGGCAACCGGTCTGGATCGGGCTCTGGAAAGAACGCTGGTGGCAGATATCATTGCTGGTACTGAGCCTGACCGTTCTGACCGTGTTCTTCGCCAGACAGAAAACCCTGAGCCGCAACCCGAAGCTGGTGCACCGGTTCCGCTGGGGATTCCTGTTTTTCACCCTGTTCTTTATCGGCTTCTACGCCCAGGGGCAGCTTTCGGTCGTTAACATCTACACCCTGTTCCTGGCGATCTGGGACGGTTTCTCTCTCAATGTTTTCCTGCTGGATCCGATCATCTTCATTCTCTGGGTCTACACATTCGTGACCCTGTTCATCTGGGGCCGGGGCCTGTTCTGTGGCTGGCTATGCCCGTTTGGCGCCCTGCAGGAGATGGCCGCCTGGCTTGGCGAAAAACTGAAGTTCCGCCAGATCAAGGTGCCCGAGCACTGGCACCGGCGCCTGATCCTGCTCAAATACCCCATACTGGTGGGCCTGGTTGGCACCGCCTTCTACTCCCTGACCATTGCCGAGAAGCTGGCGGAAGTGGAGCCTTTCAAAACCAGTATCACCCTACTCTTTGTTCGGCACTGGCCATTCGTACTGTATGCCGTTGGCCTGCTGATGCTCGGCATGTTCATTCACAAGTTCTATTGCCGCTACCTGTGCCCGTTGGGCGCCGGCCTTGCGGTGCTTGGCAGGTTCCGGCTGTTCAGCTGGCTGGATAGGGTCGAGCTCTGCGGCAACCCCTGTCAGCACTGCAAAAACGAATGCGGCATCAATGCCATTCGCAAGGATGGCCGGATTGATTACGACGAGTGCATTCAGTGCCTGGAGTGCGTCGTTATTCTCGAAGACGACAGCAAGTGCGTCGACAAACGGCTCAAGAACAAAAAACGGTCAAGGCAGGCAAACATACTGGCAACGGACGCGGGCTGAGCCGCGTCCGTTGCCAGCAGAATCTGAATTACTGCTTCTTCTGCCACTCAAACTTCTTGAACGGCTCATCAACCGGCGTTTCGGCAATGTGGTTGATGTAGTTGCTCAGGGTTTTCTGGGACAGCACCAGAATCACCTCCAGCACCTGGCGGTGGTTGTAACCCGCCTTGTAGAAGGCATCCAGATCCTCTTTGCTGACATTGCCATCTTTGCGCATCACGGCGAGGGTGAAGGTGCGTAGTGCCTCCAACTTGTCGCTCGGCAATGGGGCTTCGTCCCGCAACGCATCAATAATGTCGTCCGAGACTTCCATCATCTTGGCGATCCCGGTATGTGCCGGAACACAGTAGTGGCAGGCGTTTTCAACGTTGATGGTCTGCCAGACCACGGTTTTCTCGTCATTGTCGAAGCTGCTGTCCAGCACCAGCTGGTGCAGCTTCTGATACGCCTCAAGCGCTCCCGGCGCTTCAGCCATCACGCCATGAAGGCCGGGAATCATGCCAAAGCCCTTGAGGGAATTCTCAAGAAGCGGTTTGGATTCTTCCGGGGCGGATTCGACGTCATGTATCGGGAAGTCAGTCATCAGGATCTCCTTTTTGAACGATTGCTCAATTACGACTTCAGACTAACTGTTATTGAGCGGTCATTCAAGTTATAATTGAACAGTCACTCAAATCAGGACAATGGTGAATCGTTGTTATGGCCAGACACGCACGCTATGACCGCAAAACCGCTCTGGAAAAGGCCGTGGGTCTGTTCTGGGAAAAGGGTTATCACGGCAGCTCCATGAAACAGATCGAGCAGGCCCTCGACATGCGTCCCGGCAGTATCTATGCCACCTTCGGCAGCAAGGATGGTCTGTTTTCAGAAGCACTGGCCGCCTATGCTGAGCATGGCGGCCGAGAGCTGGCCGTACACCTCAAGCGTTTTGACTCTATTGTCGAAGGTCTCCAGGACTATCTGCGCGGCATCGCCTGCAGTTGCGGGGACGAAAACGCAGCGCCTTCCCGGGCCTGTATGATTGTGAAAACGCTGCTGGAATCCAGCAATACCCACCCGGCCCTGGCCGACCAGGCCAACAGCATTCTTGCCGCCATTGAACAATCCATTGCGGAATTGCTGGAACAGGCAAGGGTTAAAGGCGAGCTGGTACAGTCCGTAGACAGCCGGCGACTTGCCCGGCTCCTTCAGGCTCAGATCATGGGTCTGAGATCCATGGGTGAACGCAATCTGGACCCGCAAACCATGCGCGATCTGGGTGATGATATGGCCGCTATTCTGGACGGATACCGCACCCAGCACTGAACCCGCCCCTCCCAGAGCCCCGGCGAGAGAATGCCCGCCGGGGCTGAAGGTACCAGCACTTCCGTAGAATTGTGCCCACAGCCCAGGCCGCGTTAACATTAGCCTCTTGCTCAGACCCTGCCTTGTTTCCTTGCCTAACCCCGGCTGCAAGTCTGGTTACCAGTGAGGACAGCCAAGCATTCTCGCCCGAAGAGTGCTTGGCTCTCTTCACTTACAGGTCTGATTGTCATGGATAACCTGCATCACATTGTTGTGGTCGGCGGTGGCGCCGGCGGTCTCGAACTTGTTACCAGCCTCGGCAACAAACTGGGGAAAAAACGCAAGGCCAGGATCACGCTGGTGGATGCCGGCCTGACCCACGTCTGGAAGCCCCTCTTGCACGAAGTGGCCTCCGGCTCTCTGGATGCAAGCGCAAACGAGATCAACTACCGCGCCCATGCGCGCAAGCACCACTACGAATTCCAGCTGGGCCGCATGAGCGGTCTGGACCGCCAGAACAAGCAAGTGGTCATTGCGCCGTTTCACGATGTCGATGGCACAGAAGTAGTTCCCGAGCGGCACATCCAGTACGACACACTGGTGATTGCCGTGGGCAGCACCGCCAACGATTTCGGCACCCCCGGTGCCCAGGACAACTGCCTGTTCCTGGATAGCCTCAAGCAGGCCCGGCGTTTCCACAACCTGATGCTCAATGCCTTTCTCCGCAAGAATCACAAGGCGTTGCAGGGGGCTGAACACACCCTGAACATCAGCATTATCGGAGCCGGAGCCACCGGCGTGGAACTGGCAGCAGAACTGCGCCTGGCTTCCCGGGAGCTTCCCGTCTACGGCATGAACCATCTTCAGCCCTCGGACGTTTCGATTACCGTGATTGAAGCCGCCGACCGCATTCTTCCGGCGTTGCCCGGCCGGCTATCTGCGGCGGCGACGAGGGAGCTGGAACATCAACGAGTGAAGGTGCTGACCGGACAGCCAGTCAATGAGGTGCGGCCCAATTCGGTCGTGATGAAGGACGGTACCGAATTACCCTCGGAAATGACCATCTGGGCGGCGGGCATCAAGGCCCCTGGATTCCTGGCCGAGCTTGAGGGCCTGGAAGTGAACCGGAGCAATCAGCTGGTGGTGGAACAGACCCTGCAAACCACCCAGGATGCGGACATCTTTGCCTTTGGCGACTGCGCCGCCTGCCCGCAGCCGGATTCCGACCGGCCGGTACCACCCCGGGCCCAGGCTGCGCACCAGCAGGCCGACACCCTGTTCAAAACCCTGTGCAACCGCCTGGAGAACGGCGAAGCAGTGCCCTTCGTCTACAACGATCACGGTTCACTGATCAACTTCAGCCGCTACACCACCGTGGGCAACCTGATGGGCAATCTGTCCGGCCGCAGCATGTACATTGAGGGCAAGGTGGCCCGGCTGTTCTATCTGTCCCTCTACCGGATGCATCAGGTTGCCCTACACGGCATGGTCCGCACCGGCATTATCTGGCTCATGGACCGGATCAGCCGCGCCATGCATCCAAGGCTGAAGCTGCACTAACCGATGCTGAGCCCCTGGACCCAATCGATCATGGGCGCGGGGTAGATACCGAGCACCAGGATAAAAACCGCCAGTGCCAACAGGGTAACGCCGCCAAGGCGGCTGCCCCAGTCGTTGGTGACATCCCGGCGCCGCATACCCGGCTCCGGCAGGTACAGGGTCACCATCACCCGCAGGTAGTAATACAGACCAATGGCACTGCCGGCTACAACGCCGCCCACCAGCCACCAGCGGCTGTCGGAAACGCCCAGGGCGATGACATAGAATTTGCCGATGAATCCGGCGGTCAGGGGAATACCTGCCAGTGAAAGAAAACTGACCGTCATCACCGCCGCCAGGTAGGGCCGCCGCCAGAACAGGCCGCGATAGAGCGGCAAGCCATCGGCGTCCTCGCCTCCAAACGGGCTGGAAATCAGTGTTACCACGCCAAACGCTGCCAATGTGGTCACCAGATAAGTCACCAGGTAAACCCCGGTGGTCTCGATGGCCAGCGTGTTGCCAACGGCAATCGCCACCAGCAGGTAGCCGAAATGGGCAACGGACGAATAGCCCAGCAGCCGCTTGAGGTTTGACTGGAACAGAGCCAGCAGATTCCCGCCCAGCATGGTCAACAGCGCCAGCACCGTGATCACAGCCTGTAACCATTCATTGTGGAAAACCGGTGCCGCCAGCACCAGCCGCAATAACACCACGAACACTGCCAGCTTGCTGACCGTAGCCAGGAAAATCGTGGCCGGCGCCGGGCCGCCCTGATAGACATCCGGTGTCCAGAGGTGAAATGGCACCACCGACAGTTTAAAGCCGAGCCCCACGATCATCAGTGCAGCACCAGCAAGCATCCAGGCATCGGGAGCGCCGGCCAGTGCGCCCGCGATCCCCGCCAGATCAAGGTGGCCGGTGCGGGCGTAAATCAGCGCCATGCCAAACAGCAGGAAGGCGGTGGCGGCGGCCGACAGCAGCAGATACTTGATGCCCGCTTCCAGGGATCGTTCTGCACGGAAGCTGTAGGCAAGCATGCCATACAGGGGCATCGACAGCAGTTCCAGGCTGATGAACAGCATGGCCAGGTGGTCGCTTGCCACCAGCCCCAGGGCGCCCGCCGTGGCACACAGCAACAACAGGTAGAATTCTTCCCGGGGCCCGATATAACCACTCAGATAGTGATGGCTCAGGATCACCGTGACCAATGCCGACACCAGAATCAGTGTCGCAGCCATCAACGCCAGTCCATCCACTTGCATCAGTGGAGGTGATCCCGTGGATGTCACCGGCAACACCAGAAGCGCCAGCACCAGCCCGGCGCCGGCTATCAGGGCCGTACCCGCATGATGGCGTCGCCAGGCAATAACCAGCATGGCTACCACGGCGGTCGCGCCCACAATGATCAGTGGCAATAGGGTCAAAAGGTCCGCCGCTGTGAGCATCAGCGCACCTCCCCAGTGGTTTCCGCCAGGCTTTCAACACCACCGGCAAACAGCTCTGCCACCGTGCCGGACATGACGGCCGTGGTATCCAGCAGGGGCTGGGGATAGAGTCCGACGAGCAGAACCAGGGCCAGCAAGGCCAGCATCATGCCGTACTCCCGCCAGTCCGGGCCGGCGAGAGCGCCCTGCCGGTAAACCGGTCCGAAATGCACCCGCTGCATGAGGATCAGCGAATAAATAGCTGCCATCACCAGGCCCGTACTGGCAATAACCACCACCACCGGTGCCGTTGGGAAGGTGCCAAACAGAATCATGAACTCTCCGACAAAATTGGCGGTGGCCGGCATCCCCAGAGACGCTGCCACAAAACACAGCGTGAACCCCGGCAACGTCGGTATCCGGCCCCAGAGCCCGCCCATGATGCGCATGTCCCGGGTATGGATGCGTTCATAAAGCTGGCCGCTGAGGATGAACAGGCCAGCGGAGGAAAAGGCGTGGGCCACCATCAGAACCACTGCGCCCTGGATGGCCAGCTCCGAACCGGAGTAGATGGCAATCAGGACAAAGCCCATGTGCGAGATACTGGTGTAGGCGATCAGCCGTTTGATGTCCTGCTGACCGCAGGCCAGCACGGCGCCGTAAACGATACCCACCAGCCCGAGCACCATGGCCACGGGGGCGAAGGCGGCAGACTCTTCCGGGAATAATGGCAGTGCAAAACGCAGCATGCCGTAGGCAGCCGTTTTCAGCAGTATGCCCGCCAGATCCACACTGCCCGCCGTGGGCGCCTGGGCATGGGCATCGGGCAGCCAGCCGTGGAAAGGTACCACCGGCAGTTTGACTGCAAACGCCACGAAGAAGCCCAGCATCAGCCAGGGAGCGATGGCCTCCGGTACCTCGGTATTGAGAAGAACCTCGTAGCTGAACGACAGCTCGCCGGTGTTACCGAAATGGATAAACACCAGCGCCAGGATGGCCACCAGCATCAGCAGGCCACTGGCCTGGGTGTAGATGAAGAAGCGGGTGGCAGCCCGAATGCGGGTCTGGCCGGCCGAGCCGCTATGCCCCCAGAGCGCGATCAGGAAGTACATGGGCACCAGCATCATTTCCCAGAACAGGAAGAACAGGAACAGATCCAGGGCCAGGAACACACCGACCACACCGCCAAGGATCCACAGCAGGTTGAGGTGGAAAAAGCCGATGCGATTGCCGATTTCATGCCAGGAGCAGAGCACTGCAAGCGCGCCGAGAAAACCTGTGAGCGCGACCAGAATGAGCGAGAGCCCGTCCATCGCCAGATGGATCTCAATGCCGAACCGGGGAATCCAGTCGGCCCGCCATTCCAGTAACCAGGGCGTGTCAGCCTCCGCTTGTAGGGCAAAATCGCCGGTGCCCCAGAGCCAGAGGCTGATCACCAGGACAAACAGCATGGTCCCCAGGGCAATCCAGCGCGGTGCCTGCTCACCCCAGCGATCCGCCTGCCAGCACAGCAGACCGCCCAGAAACGGAATCACGATCAACCACACCAGGATCACGCGACACCTCCCGGGCCGATGGCCAGAGCCAGCAGAATCAGGGTTGCCCCTACAATCATGGCCGTGGCGTAGCTCCGAATCCGGCCATTCTGGGCACGCACCAGAGCGCTGTTGAGCAAACGGGCAAGCACTGCAACCAGGTTGATGGTGAGATTGATCAGGTCATGGCGCAGCATGCGCACCAGCAACTGCCAGGGCCGAACCAGCAGCCGATCATACAGCCCATCGAACCCCCAGGCCCGGTGCCACAGAGTCCAGAGGAAGGCGCCCGGGCCACCGCTGACCTGCTCGCGTAGCCAGTCGCGCCGCTTCACGAACAGCCAGCCCGCCACTGCAAGACCGGCAATCACGGTGCCGCTGGCCAGCAGCTGCAACAGGGTATGGCCCGCGTCGGTGCGCTCACCGGGTGCCAACGGGAACATGCCGCCAAGGTGGGGATAGAGCATGGCGCCCACGAAGGTGGACAGCACCGCCAGCACGGCCAGGGGCAGGTGGTGGGTCAGTAGATGGGTGCCCGGTTCCGCGTTCCGGGCCTTGTCGCTACCGCAGTCTCCGTGGAAAGTGCCGAGAATCAGTCGAACCGTATACAGGCAGGTCAGGAACGCGCCCAGAAGACCCGCCAGAAGAAGCCCCTGCTGGTCTGCCGCCATCGCCTGCCAGAGAATCTCATCCTTGCTGTAGAAACCGGCCGTTACCAGCGGAAGGGCCACCAGCGCGGAACCGCCCACCAGGAAACCGGCATAAGCGACAGGCAGGCGCTTTCTGAGCCCCCCGAGATTCGCCATGTCCTGCTCGTGATGGCAACTGGTAATCACCGCACCGGCCGACAGGAACAGCAGCGCCTTGAAAAACGCGTGGGTGACCAGGTGAAAAATGGCGGCATCAAAGGCGCCTACCCCGAGGGCCAGGAACATGTAGCCAATCTGGCTCATGGTGGAGTAGGCCAGCACCCGCTTGATATCGGTCTGGGCCAGGGCCGCGAACGCTGCCAGGAGCAGCGAGACGGCACCGATCACCCCGACCAGCCACAAGACCTCCGGCGCAAGCAGGAAGACACCGTTGAGCCGGGCGATCAGGTAAACCCCGGCAGTGACCATGGTGGCGGCGTGGATCAGCGCCGAGACCGGCGTCGGGCCCGCCATGGCGTCCGGCAACCAGGTGTGCAGCGGCACCTGGGCGGATTTACCGAGGGCTCCGCCCAGTACCAGCAAGGCCACGAGGGTCGCCGTGGGGTCACCCACTGACCAGACCTCGGTGGCCCGGACCATCACCTGCTGGATATCCAGGGTGCCAAGGTCCCGGAAGATCAGGAACAGCCCCAGAGCCAGGAACACGTCGCCGATGCGCGTGACCAAAAAGGCCTTGAACGCTGCCCGGCCGTTGGCGCTGTCCTGGTAGTAGTAGCCGATCAGCAGATAACTGCACAGACCAACCCCTTCCCAGCCGAGGAACAGCAGCAGCAGGTTGTCCCCGAGCACCAGCATGAGCATGCTGAATACGAACAGGTTCATCCAGGCGAAGAAGCGGGTTACCCCGGCCTCGCCGCCCATGTACCAGACTGCAAACAGGTGGATAAAGAAACCGACGCCGGTAATCACGGCCATCATCACCAGGGCCAGGCCATCCACCGCCAGACCGATCGTTGGCTGGAAAGCCCCAACCTGGATCCAGGTCCAGAGCGTGAAACGAACGACGCCATCGCCGCCCGCATAAAGCGCAATGGCCCAGGCCGTCGCCAGCGCAGCGACGCCGACACTGGCAACGCCGATAACGGCGCCGGCCCGAGGCCCCAGGCGACCGCCCGAGAAGGCAAGCACAAGGGTGCCGAGCAGGGGCATGACAAACGACAGGGTAACCGCCAGCTCGATCATCCGCGCATCCTGCTGACCAGATCAAGATTAAGGGAGCGAGTCCGCTGAAACAGCTGGATCATCAGCGCCAGCCCCACCGCCGCTTCGGCGGCCGCCAGGGTTATCACCAGCAGGAACATGGCCTGGCCATCGGGCTGGTTCCAGGCCGTGGCGCCGACCACGAACGCCAGCGCCGCGGCGTTCAGCATCACCTCAAGGCTCATGAGTACAAACAACATGTTACGGCGCAGCATCAGGCCCACCAGGCCCAGCACAAAGAGGATGGCAGCCAGAATCAGGCCGTGCTCCATGGGAATACCCGCCATCAGGGCCGCCTCCTCTGTCGCAACGGATTCGACCGACGCCCAACATGGGAGGCCGTTACCAGCGCCCCCAGCAACAACAGGCCCGCCAGTTCCACCACCATCAGCCAGGGGCCAAACAGAGTCAGCCCTACCGCCCGCGCGGTCAGCAGTTCGCCATCAATGACCCTGGCCATCTCGCCACCGGCAATCAGGTGGAAAAGCACGCCCAGCAGCACCAGGGCCAACGCCGAGGGGCCCAGCCAGTGCCTGGGATGGCGCCAGCCTGCGTCGTCGCTGTCCTGGTCCGGGCCGAGGTTGAGCATCATCACCACAAACACGAACAGGACCATGATGGCACCAGCGTAGACGATGATTTCCAGTGCGCCGGCAAAGGGCGCCCCGAGGGCAAAGAACACCAGGGCAACGGCAATCAGCGAGACGATCAGATACACCACGGCATGCACCGGGTTGCTGCCGGTAATCACACCGACCGTTGCCAGTACTGCCACCAGGCCACTCAGATAAAACGCCAGTTCCATGGGTTTTTACCTCCCGCTTTATGGCAACAGGGAACGCACGTCCACAGGCTCCTCCTCGTTCAGAGCCTGGCCCTTGTCCTTGCCGCCGATGGCCATACCGGCCACCTTGTAGAAGTGATAATCGTGATCCTTGCCCGGGCCGTTGATCAGCAGGTCTTCCTTCTCGTAGACAAGCTGCTGTCGGTCGTATTCACCCATCTCGAAGTCCGGCGTCAGTTGGATCGCCGAGGTGGGACAGGCCTCCTCACACATGCCGCAGAAAATGCAACGGGAAAAGTTGATCCGGAAGAACTCCGGGTACCAGCGACCATCCTCCTGCTCGCCCTTCTGAAGGGAAATGCAGTCGACCGGGCAGGCCACCGCGCACAGGTTGCAGGCCACGCAGCGTTCTTCCCCGTCCGGATCCCGGGTCAGCACGATGCGGCCCCGGTAACGCGGCGGCAGGTAGACCTCCTCGTCCGGGTAGTTGACCGTCTCCCGCTTGCGAAAACTGTGCATGAACACCATGCCGAGGGTTCGCAGCTGGCTCCATGTCGCCGGCACCAGCCAGAGCACGGACTTTATGAACGGGACCTTTTCTTTCTCCATAACAGGGTCCTCCTCAGCCTTCCGGGGCAACCAGCAATACCACCGCGCCGGTTGCCAGCAGATTGATCAGGGTCAGGGGCAGGCACACCTTCCAGCCAAAGTTCATCACCCTGTCATAGCGGGGTCTGGGCAGGGAGGCCCGCAGCAGGATGAACAGCAGCAGGAAGAAGCCGGTCTTGATCGCGAACCAGAGCACCGGCGGCAACCAGGGGCCGTGCCAGCCACCAAAGAACAGAGTGACGATCAGCGCAGACACCAGAACCATGCCCACGTACTCGCCAATGAAAAACAGCCCGAACTTCATGCCCGAGTATTCGATGTGGTACCCGTCCGCCAGCTCCTGCTCGGCCTCCGGCTGGTCAAAGGGGTGGCGGTGGGTGACTGCGATACCGGCAATCAGGAAGGTACAGAAGCCAAAGAACTGGGGCACTACGAACCACAAGCCTTCCTGGGCGGCGACAATCTCTCGCATGTTGAAGGAGCCTGCCAGAGCCACGACGCCCATCAGTGACAGCCCCATGAATACCTCGTAGGAAACCGTCTGGGCGGACGAGCGCATGGCGCCCAGCAGCGCGTACTTGTTGCCACTGGCCCAGCCCCCCAACAGCACGGCGTAGACATTGATGCCTGCCATCGCCAGGAAGAACAGTAATCCGATATGCAGGTCTGCGACGCCCCAGCCGGGGGTGATGGGAATGATGATGAACGACAGTAGCAGGGAGGCAAAGGCAATCACCGGCGCCAGCAGGAACAGTGGCCGGTCGGCAAACGGCGGAATCCAGTCTTCCTTGAAAAAGATCTTGATCATGTCCGCTACCAGCTGAAGAGTTCCGAACGGCCCGACGCGGTTGGGACCGTAGCGGTCCTGCCACAGCCCCAGCAGGCGACGCTCGACGATGGTCAGCACCGCGCCCAGGAGGACCGCGCCCAGCAAAATCACCAGGGCCTGGAACATGGCCCAGAGGATGGCCAGCCATTCGGGACTCAGCCAGCTCATGCACGCACCTCCTCGCCGGGTGTCGGCGTGGAACCCGGCCCCGCGGTCAACGTGACCGGACCATCAGCGATACCCATCGGAACACTGCCCGCCGGCAGGCCCACCAGCCCCCGGGGCCAATCCACCTGGACACGGGCCGGCAGCGTCACGCAAGCCTGCTCGCCAGTGACAGTGACCAGTCCGCCCAGCTCGGCACCCAGGGCTGTTGCATCGGTTTCCGAAAGCAGCAGCACCGGTGGTTCCATCCGCTGGCGAATGGGCCCCGCCCGGGCAGAGGTCTCGTCGCCCCCAAACAGGCGAGGCAGAACGATGGCGCGGTAATCCGTGTCCGACGGCTGAAAGGCCTCGGGAATGTCACATTCATAGTGATAAAGACCCGGCCGGGGGAGTAGTAGGCGGATGCCAGGATCGCCGCCGCGCAAGTGACCGCCTACCTCATCAGTGAACTTGTTCCAGGCCTGGGGCGAATTCCAGCCGGGCGCCCAGGCAAAGGGCACCTGCTGGTGCGGGTGCCGGAAACCGCTGTACCCCTCCATGGAAAAGGCCAGTGCGGTGTCCGGGTCCTGGGGCACCCGTGGTTCACTGACACTCTGGTCGGCACGCATGGCGGTCCGGCCACTGTATCGATGGGGCTCACGGGCCAGCCGCAGACCCTCGATGCGAAAGCGCGCATCAGGGGCGGCAGCGGTAATCATCTCCAGCTCCGAACAGGCGCGGCTGCAGGCCGCTGTGACCTCGTCGAGGGTAATATCTCCTGGCGTATCGCCGCCCAGATTGGCCGAGAGCCCGTGCAGCCAGCGCCAGCTTTCATGAATCCGCGCTTCCGGGCGAAGATAACCCGGCTCAAATACCTGGAAGAAGCGCTGGGCCCGCCCCTCGAGGCTGACCAGGGTGCCATCACCTTCAGCAAAACTGGCCGCTGGCAACGAAAAGGTTGCCCGGCTCAGTGTCCGGGTGCGCTGATGATCAAGGACCACCAGTGGCTGGGCGTTAGCCATGGCGGAGTCGACCCGGGCTTCCGGCAGGCGCTGATAAAGGTCGTTCTCCAGGATAACTGCCGCATCGGCGTTTCCGTCAGCCAGTTGGTCCAGAGCCCATTCCAGGGGCTGGCCGCCCAACAGGGACAGGCCAGTGCTGTTCGCCTCCCGACGGACGAATAATAGCCCGCCACGGCTGGCCCGACGGGCAAGCGCCCGGGCAATGTTACCGGCCGCCCGGATGATGGCTGGCGAATCCAGGGCACCGCCGCTGAGGATCAAAGGCCTCTCCGCACTCATCAACGCACCGGCAATCTCAGAAGCACGGGATTTCAGCGCCTTGTCCAGATCGGGTACGTCAGGGGCGGTCGGGTCGATGGCGTGGGCCACTGCAAATCCGAGCCGGGCGATGTCGTCCGGCGCGAGTGCCAGCCGGTCACGGGCAAGGGAATCCAGCTCGGTCTCGGCCGGGTAGACAATGAACAGCGGCTGGCGATGATCCTGGGCCAGGGTTTTCATGGCTTCAGCATTCCAGTGTGGGATGCCCAGCTTTGCCGCATACTCTGACGGGGGCGCTGTGATCGCCTGGCGGATAGCGAGACCGAGGCGCGCCGCGCTCTCCATGGGATCTTCTCCGAGCAGCAGCACGGCATCATGCCCCTCAACCTCCCGCAGGGTGGGTGCCGGCAGTCCGCAACTGCGGCCCAGTTCATCCATCAGGCCAAGACATAACTGCTCACTTGCATTAATGCCTGTGGAGAAGTTTGCCTCGCCCACCAGTTCCCGCAGCTGGTGATTGCTCTCCAGACTGGCCCGGGGCGAGCCAATACCAATAACCCGGCCGGCGTGGCGCAGGGCCTCCGTAATCCGGGCCAGGGCCGTATCCACCCCAAGCGTCTCTGGTTCCCGTTCAGGCTCCTGTTCCCGCTCTCTGGCGGGCCGGAACTCCGGCATTCGGGGCCGGTCCGTCCGGTTTACATAGCCATAGCCGAAGCGGCCGAGATCACACAGGAAGAAGCCGTTCACCTCACCGTGGTAGCGGTTTTCGATCCGCCGGATGTCACCGTAGCGTTCGCCCGGGCTGATGTTGCATCCCATGGCACACTGATGACAGATACCCGGGGCAAATTGCAGGTCCCACTTGCGGGTGTAATGCTCGGAATGGCTCTGGTCGGTGAACACCCCGGTGGGGCAGACCTCAGTCAGGTTACCGGCAAACCGGCTTTCGAGAGTGCCTTCCTGGTGCCGTCCGAAATAGACATTGTCCTTGGAGCCGAAGGCACCGAGATCAGTGCCTCCGGCGTAGTCATTGTAAAAGCGCACGCAGCGATAGCAGGTGATGCAGCGGTTCATCTCGTGAGTGATGAACGGGCCGAGATACTGATTGCGACGGGTGCGCTTGCGGAACCGGTAACGACGGCGGTCGTGCCCGGTCATTACGGTCATGTCCTGAAGGTGGCAGTGGCCGCCCTCTTCACACACGGGGCAATCGTGGGGGTGGTTGATCATCAACCATTCCACCACGCTGGCCCGGAACGCCCGGGCTTCCTCGTCCTCGATATCAATTCGGGTGCCATCCGCGGCCGGAGTCATGCAGGACATCACCAGCATGCCCTGGTCATCGTCGCTGTCCTTGTACTGGCGCACGGCGCATTGGCGGCAGGCGCCCACGCTGCCCAGGGCCGGGTGCCAGCAGAAATAGGGAATATCCAGACCCAGGGACAGACAAGCCTGGAGCAGGTTGTCTGCGCCGTTCACCTGGTAGCTCTGGCCGTCCACGTGGATGGTTGCCATGGTGCCGGTTTACCCCCTGTTGCCCGTCGGTAATCGGTTCATACTTCCCCCACCGGTATCGGATCCGCATGGGGCTTGCCCTTTGACTGACGAACGCCCTGTTCGAATTCGTGCCGGAAATGCCGGAGCGCGGTTTCCAGGGGCATGGCCGCACCCGGGGCGTGAGCACAAAACGTCTGTGCCGGCCCGCAGTCTGCCGCCAGCTTGTCCAGCAGCTCCACATCGCCGGCTTCACCCTCGCCCCGTTCCAGAGCCAGCAACAACTTCACGGTCCAGGGCAGCCCATCCCGACAGGGCGTGCACCAGCCGCAGGACTCCCGGGCAAAGAACTGTTCCAGGTTCCGCATCAGTGCGACCATGCTCTGATCCTCGGTTACCACAGTGATCAGGCCGGTACCAAGTCGGCTGCCTTCCTTGCCGACGGTGTCGAAATCCAGGGGCAGGTCCAGATGCTCGGGCAACAGGAATCCGGTACTCGCGCCACCGGGCAGCCAGGCCTTCAGTTTCTTCCCGTCCCGCAAGCCGCCGGCCAGCTCCAGGAGTTCTCCACCAGTGGTTCCTATGGGCAACTCCCAGAGTCCGGGCCTGTTCACCAGCCCCGATGCGCCATACAGCTTGGTGCCGCCGTCATCGGTGCCATCCCCGGACAGTCCCTGGTACCAGTCGGCGCCCCGCAGCATTACTGCCGGCGCGTTGCAAAGGGTTTCCACGTTGTTCACTACCGTGGGTTTACCCCAGGCCCCTGACTGGCCGGGAAACGGAGGCTTGGCCCGGGGGTTGGCCCGCTGGCCTTCCAGGGAGTTGAGCAGGGCGGTTTCCTCACCACAGATATAGCGCCCGGCTCCGGTATGCAGGGCAATATCAAAATCGAAGCCGCTGCCGGCAATGTCCGGACCGAGCCAGCCAGCATCCCGGGCTTCGGCAAGGGCCTCGGAGAGAACCCGGGCCGACTCCACATACTCTCCGCGCAAGAAGATGTAGCCGTATCGGGCGTTATTGGCGAAGGCCGCCAGGATCATGCCTTCAATCAACAGATGCGGCTGCTGTTCCATGAGCAGTCGATCCTTGAAGGTGCCCGGTTCCATCTCATCGGCATTGCAGACGATGTAGCCCCGGGGAATGTCGCCCCCCTGCATGGTGAGGCTCCATTTCAGGCCGGCGGAGAACCCCGCGCCACCGCGGCCACGCACATTGGCCTCCTTCATGGCGGCGATGACTGCGCCGGGATTGTGCCCGTTCAGAACCTGCGAGACCGCCTGATAGCCTTCTTTCGACTGGTACTCTTTCAGGCCCACCACCTGGCCATCATCCCGCAATCGCCAGGTCAGCGGATGAGTGTCCGGTGAGCGCTCGGCGACCGGCTGCAGCAGACGGCTTTTGTAGATCGGTGACTGGCGCTGGCTGTTCACGAGTAGCCCTCCAACAAATCCGGAAGGTCTCCGGCCCCCACCGGGCCGTAGACGTCATCATCAATCATCAAGGCTGGCCCGCCGTCACAGGCACCCAGACAGCAAACCGGCAACAGGGTGAAGCGGCCATCGGCCGTGGTTTCGCCCAACCCGATACCGAGACGTTCACCCAGGGCATCGCGCAACTGATCGAACCCGGTGAGGAAACAGGAACTGCTGTCGCACACCAGGATGACGTGGCGCCCGACCGGCTGCCGGAAAATCAGGCTGTAGAAGGTCGCCACGCCTTCAACACTGGCCGGGCCTATGCCTAGCACGCGCGCAATAGCCGTAATGGCTTCGTCGGGCACCCAGCCATGGCGACGCTGGACAATCTTCAGCGCTTCGATGCAGGCGGCCTGGGGCTGCTCGAAATGGCCGATCTCTTCACGCATGGCGGCCTCGTCGTCCGGGTGCAGCCGGAAGCCGTCGGTGGTGATGGTCTGTGAGGTTGGTGTCGGTTCCATCATCAACGATCCACGTCAGCCATTACAAAATCGATGCTGCCCAGATGGGCAATCAGGTCCGGCACAAAGCCGCCGCGCATCACGCTGGGAATCTGTTGAAGATGCGGGAAACTGGGCGTCCGGATCCGGGTCCGGTAACTCATGGTGTTGCCGTCACTGGTGAGGTAATAGCTGTTGATACCCTTGGTGGCCTCCACCATCTGCATCGATTCCTGGGGCTTGAGCACCGGCCCCCAGGACACCTGCAGGAAGTGGGTAATCAGGGTTTCAATATGTTCCAGCATCCGCTCCCGCGGCGGCGGTGTGGTCAGTGGATGGTCCGCCTTGTAGTCCCCCGCCGGCATGTGATCCACACATTGCTGGATGATCCGCAGGCTCTGGCGCATTTCATCGATCCGGAGCTGGCCCCGGTCGAAGACATCGCCCCTGTCACCCAGGGGCACCTCGAATTCGAAATTGTCGTAGCCGGAATAGGGGCGCTGCTTGCGCAGATCGAAATTGCAGCCGGTGGCCCGGAGGTTGGGGCCGGTAACGCCCCATGCCAGCGCCTGGGCGGTGTCAAAGGCCGCCACATTTCGGGTCCGCTCCCGAACCAGGGCGTTCTCCATCATGGCCCGCTCGTATTCCCGCAGGCGGGCCGGCATCCAGTCCAGAAACTCCTGGACCAGCTTTTCCCAGCCCTGGGGCAGGTCCTGCATCACACCGCCAATACGGTACCAGGCCGGATGCATGCGAAAGCCCGTGATCCCCTCAATGACCTTGTAGCCCCGCTGGCGGTCGCTGAAGGTATAGAACACCGGCGTCATCGCGCCCAGGTCCTGCAGGTAGGTCCCGAGAAACAGCAGGTGGCTGGTAATGCGGAACATTTCCGCCATCATCACCCGAATCGTCTTCACCCGGTCCGGCACCTCGATGCCGGCCAGCTTTTCGGCCGCCAGCACATAGGGCAGGTTGTTCATCACCCCGCCGGTGTAATCAATGCGGTCGGTGTATGGGATAAAGCTGTGCCAGGACTGGCGCTCGGCCATTTTCTCCGCACCCCGGTGGTGATAGCCGATGTCCGGAACGCAGTCGATAATTTCCTCACCATCCAGTTGCAGCACAATACGGAAGGCACCATGGGCGGAGGGGTGGTTGGGACCAAGGTTCAGGAACATGAACTCCGCGCCGTCCCGCTCTCTGGCCATGCCCCAGGCTTCGGGTACGAACTGGAGGGCGTCCTGCTCGGTCTCCTGGCCCTCCAACGTAAGCGTGTAGGGGTCGAATTCCGTCGCCCGGGCGGGGTAATCCTTGCGCAGGGGGTGTCCCGTCCAGGTGGGCGGCATCAGGATGCGTTCAAGATGCGGGTGGCCGGAAAAACTGATGCCGAACATGTCCCACACTTCCCGCTCATACCAGTTGGCCGCCGGAAACACTCCGGTAGCGGTAGGGACGCTCAGGTCTTCCTCGACCAGAGCGACTTTCAGCATGATGTCCCGATTGCGGGAAATGGACATCAGCTGGTAAAAAACGGTGAAATCAGCGTCCGGCAGGCCCTGGCGATGGCCGCGCAGCCGCTCGTCGGTGGCCGACAGGTCGTACAGCAGATCAAAGGGCGCATCCAGGCGCTTCAGATAGTCCAGGATATCGGTCAGTGCCGCCCGCAACACCCAGAGCACAGGCATGCCGGTGCAGGTCTGCTGGCGGTACAGCACAGCCTCGCCAAAATCCCGCTGCAGGGATTCGACCAGTTCAACGTCGGCATTGTCTGCGCTACTGCTCATGCTCGTGGTTTGACTCCTGGCAATCAGTTGTAAACGACGGCAAGCGGCTTTAAAGCTTGTCGGGGCTCCTCAATTCCGTGGCCTGGATTCGCTGATCCCGCCATTTCTCCCGCTGCGAAGGCATCTCCGCCCGGTAAACGCCCTGGTCACCCACCACCCAGGAAAGAGGCCGCCGCTCTTCCTGGATGGAGTCCTGCAGCAGCTGCAACCCCTGCAGAAACGCTTCCGGGCGTGGCGGACATCCCGGCACATACACATCCACCGGCAGGAATTTATCCACCCCCTGAACCACCGAGTAGATGTCGTACATACCGCCGGAGTTGGCGCAGGAGCCCATGGAAATCACCCATTTCGGCTCCAGCATCTGGTCGTAAAGCTGCTGGATAACCGGCGCCATCTTGATGAAGCAGGTGCCGGCAATCACCATGAAATCTGCCTGTCTGGGGGAGGCCCGGATCACCTCCGAGCCAAACCGGGCAATATCGTGGGGCGCAGTAAACGCCGTGGTCATTTCCACATAGCAACAGGACAGCCCGAAGTTGTAGGGCCAGAGGGAATTCTTGCGACCCCAGTTGACCGCTGAATTGAGCACTTCACTCAACTTGCCGGTAAAAACGTTGCGTTCAAGCTGTTGTTTGACCGGGTCTTCGACCCTTTCGCGCCGATCCACCGGATAACGGGTATTGCTTCCCGAAGCACCCTCGGCCCTTGTCAGGGTATAGGCCATGAAAACCTCCCTTGATGGTCACACAACCCCGTCCTTCTCCCGATTCCGCAGAATCCGGAGACCCGGAGCGTGAATTGCTATGCGCCGCGCTTGCGTGCCGGACTCTGTTCAGGCGCCCAGTCGAGGGCACCAGTGCGACTGTCGTAGACGAGTCCGGCCAGCAGGATGAAGATGAACACAGCGGCGCCCCAGAAACCGGTCCAGCCGACATCGGGGATGACGATGGCCCAGGCAAACAGGAACACCGCTTCAATATCGAAGATGACGAACAGCATCGCCACCAGGTAGAACTGGACAGAAAAACGCTGGCGGGCACTGCCGGCGCCAACGATGCCCGACTCGAAGGGAAGAGATTTGCTGATACCGCGACTGCGGCCACCCAACAGGCTGGACACCCCCACCATAAAGGCACAAAGGCCCGCCACTGCGAGGATAAAAAATCCTGTCGCCCAGAGTTCGGCAATGCCGTTTGCCGCATTTTCAGACATGCAGTTTCCCCTCGACAGCCACACAGCTGCCGTGTTGGACACCTGTCTTAAAACCTAGCAACGGGCCCGGAATTGCGCAAACCTCCGGCGGAGAATCAGATCGTCAATTCGCAAGCGCATGAAGTAAAAGATGTTACGGATGAAGCAGGGGAGTGTGAGAAGATACCGGTGGAGCGGGTGAAGGGAATCGAACCCTCGTATGCAGCTTGGGAAGCTGCCGTTCTACCATTGAACTACACCCGCATGCACGATCACTGCGTGAGCAATATAAGCGCTCTGCCCGCCCGGGGGCAAGCATTCTGTCTGGAGCAACAATGGACCCCACCCTGACCCTGATTGGCGCCCTGATGCTGGTCATCAGCATCTTGCTCAGCCCGCTTTCCAGCCGGGTGGGCATGCCTGTGCTGCTGATCTTTCTGGTCGTGGGCATGATGATGGGCGAGGATGGCCCGGGGGGTATTCAGTTCGACAATTTCGAGCTGGCGTTCGTGATCGCCAACCTGGCGCTGGGCGTGATCCTGCTGGACGGTGGCATGCGCACCCGGGCGGAAACCTTCCGCGTGGGCCTGAAACCCGCGCTGATATTGGCCACGCTGGGCGTGGCAATGACCGCCGCTGGCGCCGCGGTTGTCGCCTGGTGGGTGTTCGATCTGCACTGGCTTACCGCTTTGCTGATCGGCGCCATCATCTCATCCACCGATGCCGCCGCCGTGTTTTCCCTGCTCCAGGGCCGCGGCCTGCACCTGAACGAGCGGGTCAGCGCCACCCTGGAGATCGAATCCGGCAGCAACGATCCCATGGCGATTTTCCTGACCCTGATGCTGGTCACGCTGATCGGCAACGACGGCGATCACGCGGGCTGGGCCGCCCTGAGCATGCTCGTGCAACAATTCGGCATCGGCGCGGTTGCCGGGATTATTGGCGGCTTTGCCGTGGTAGAGCTGGCCAATCGCATCCGCCTGACGCCTTCCCTCTATCCCTTGCTGGTGGCAGCTGCAGGAATTTCAGTGTTTTCCGCCACCAATGCCCTCGGCGGCAGCGGCTTTCTGGCGATTTACCTGACGGGCGTGGTGATTGGCAACCGTCATGTCCGGATGATGCCGATGATCCTGCAGGTCCATGATGGCCTGGCCTGGCTGGCCCAGTTGTGCCTGTTCCTGATGCTGGGGCTGCTGGTAACCCCCTCGGACCTGATTCCGCTGGCCGGCGGGGGGTTAATACTGGCCCTCTCTCTGATTTTCATCATCCGCCCGCTGACCGTCATTTTGACCCTCTGGCCGTTTGCCTTTAACCGCCGCGAGCTCGGCTTTATCAGCTGGGTCGGCCTGCGCGGGGCTGTGCCCATCGTGCTTGCCCTGTTCCCGATCATTGCCGACTTGCCGGAAGCCCAGCTGGTGTTCCACGCCGCCTTTTTTATCGTTCTGGTCTCGCTCCTGGTGCAGGGCACCACCATGACACCACTGGCCCGGAAACTTCGCCTGGAGGTGCCAGCCGGTGAAGACCCGTACCGAAGACTGCCCCTGGATGCCCCGGCGGCGGGCGACCACGAACTGATGCTGTTCCCGTTGCGGGGCGAAATCTGGGAAACGCCACGCCGACTCAGCCAGTTGCGCTTTCCGGAGAACACCGCTGTGGCCGGCGTGTTCCGTAACCGGGTCTGTTTACAGCCGAAAGCCGATCTGGAGGTATCCAGTGGCGACATGGTGGCGATGTTCGCAACCCCCAGCGTATTGCCGGAACTGGGCAAGGCACTTAGCGGCCGCCACGCGCCCAAATACCTTGCCGAGCGGGCATTCTTTGGTGATTTCGTGCTCAACGGCGATGCCCTGCTCGGCGATGTCGAGCAGGTCTACGGCATCGAATTTGATGACCTGCCCCCGGAACTGTCCCTGGCCGAATGCTTTGCCCGGCGCACCAAAGGTCACCCCGTTGTCGGCGATGTTGTGACCCTCGGCCCGGTGACTCTGGTTGCCCGGGCCACCAGCGCTGACCAGGTGACCAAGGTGGGTCTGAAGATGGACAGTTCACAAAATGGCTGAACAACGAACCAGATAGCCAAAAAAGTTAACAAAACCCCTTAACAGATCCCTTGCAGGCTGTGGTATAAAACGCCTGTACAAAGATTAATCATTGGTAAGTTAAGGACATGAGTATTTTCCGCGCCCTGCTATCCACTCTCGCCCTGCTCTGTCTGGGGCTCGCCCCGAATGCCTTCGCCACCGACCTGCTGGCGAAGGCCGACACCCGGATGCCCGGTGCATCCCTGTATGAGCCCGCGGATATCGGCAGTGTCAGCAAGGTGGTCGTCCGTAAGGGAGAGCGTCGTCTTTACCTGATGGACGGCGAAGACGTGGTTCGCAGCTACCGCATTTCCCTGGGCGACAACCCGGAAGGTCACAAGCTGTATGAAGGTGACGAACGCACCCCCGAAGGCGACTACACGCTGGACTGGCGCAATGCCGAAAGCGATTTCTACAAATCCATCCACATCTCCTACCCCAGCGAGCGGGACCGTGAACTGGCGTCGGCCTGGGGTCTGAATCCCGGTGGCAGCATCATGATTCATGGCCTTCCCAATGACGTAGGCGACATGGCCTTCGCCTACACCGGTCTTGACTGGACCGATGGCTGTATTGCCGTGACCAACGAAGAGATGGACGAAATCTGGCAACTGGTGTCGAACGGGACCCCGATCAGCATTCACCCCTGAGAAAAGCCTGACAGCAGTATTAAGTTGTTGTCATACGCTAAGAATATTTACCTATCCTGAGTTAACATTTTGGCTTACAGTGTTTTACACTGTTTAACGACTCCGGTAGTCAACGCCTATTATGCCTATCGGGCACAGGTTGACAGGAAGTCGTCTATACTGACTTTCGGATCACAGGAAATAACTCGACCAATAAGGGGATTTACAATGCGTAAACTGACGATCGCCGGGATTGCACTGGCCACTGCTCTGACTGCAGGTTGTGCCACGACTGACCAGGGCGCCCTCGACGAAGCGAATGCAACCGCTAGCTCCGCTGAGCGCACTGCTGAAAATGCAATGAACACCGCTAACAGCGCTGCCAGCTCCGCCCGCACTGCCCAGCAGACTGCGGAAGAAGCTCTGGCCGCTGCTCGTGCAGCCCAGAAAGCTGCCGACGAAGCAAACGAGCGTGCCAAGCGTATGCTCGAGCGTGCCAGCCAGAAGTAAGGCTGATACGTAACAGAAAAGGCCGGCAATGCCGGCCTTTTTTTATGCCTCGGGTTCGGGTTTGTCCGGATCGGGCTTATCAGGCGTAAAGGGTTTGTTTTCCTTCAGGAACGTGGTCATCAACTCCATTGGCAGCGGGAACACAATGGTGGATGAATTGGTATTGCTCATATCTGCCAGGGTCTGCAGGTAACGCAGCTGCATGGAACCGGAGTTGGTGGACATGACATCCGCCGCTTCCACCAGTTTCTTGGACGCCTGCAATTCCCCCTCGGCATGGATGACCTTGGCACGACGTTCGCGCTCGGCCTCGGCCTGGCGGGCAATGGCACGAATCATGGACTCGTTGAGATCCACGTGCTTGATTTCCACGTTGGCCACCTTGATGCCCCATTCCTCGGTCTGGGCATCGATGATTTCCTGGATATCCGAATTGAGCTTGTCACGCTCTGACAGCATTTCGTCGAGATCGTGCTTGCCAAGCACCGACCGTAGCGTGGTCTGGGCCAGCTGGCTGGTTGCGGAATTGAAATCCTCCACCCGGATAATCGCCCGCTCGGGATCCACGACACGGAAGTAAAGCACAGCATTCACCCGCACCGTCACGTTATCGCGGGAGATAACGTCCTGGCTGGGAACATCCAGGGTGATTACCCGAAGATCCACCCGCACGATCTGCTGAATCCCGGGGATGACGATGATCAGCCCCGGGCCTTTAACACCCTGGAACCGCCCGAGAAAGAACACAACGCCACGCTCGTACTCCGGCAGGATCTTGATGGCCGAAGCAAGAATGAGCAGTAACACCACCGTAGGTGCCAGATAGGGAATCAGATCGCCAATCATACGGCCTCCTTGTATTGCCGTTACTTTGTCTGCCGGGTCAGCCGTTATCCGGAATGACCCTCACAGTTACCGTTAAACCTTCAATTGCTGTCACTTGAACCCGGTCACCCTCCTTGACAGGCGCTTCGCTGATGGCATTCCAACGCTCACCGCTGAGCCGGATATGGCCCCGGTAATGCCCGTGTTCCCCGGAAAATTCATCCAGTGCCACGCCTTCCTCATGGGTGAGCTGCTCGGCCCCACTGACCGGATGCCGTCGACGCAGGCCGATGAAACGGGTCACCGTCCAGAGGATAAAGCCACCGGCCACCACGGCGGTGCCGCCAATTGTCGGTAGCGATATATCCCGGTGGCTGCCATCCATCAGGATGATCGAACCGGTCACAAAGGCGACAATCCCGCCGACCCCCAATATCCCGAAACTGGGCACAAACGCCTCCCCCACGATGAACGCCAACCCGAGGATGATCAATGCCAGGCCGGCATAATTCACCGACAGAACCTGGAAGGCAAAGAGTGCGAGAATCAATGAGATAGCACCAATCACGCCCGGCACGACGGCACCGGGGTTGGCCAGTTCGAAGATGATGCCGTAGAAGCCGATAATCATCAGGAAGTAGGCAACGTTCGGATCGGTGATCACCGAAAGCAGGCGGGTTCGCCAGTCCGGCTGGGACCTGACGATTTCCAGACTGGCCGTGTTCAGGGTCATGTCGCCCGACGCCATGCGAACGGTCCGGCCATCCACTTGCTGCAACAAGTCCCGAATGTTGGGTGAGACCACGTCAATGACGTTCTTTTCCAGGGCCTCGTCGGCACCGAGATTCACCGCCTCACGGACGGCTTCCTCGGCCCACTCGGCATTCCGGCCGTGACGTTCCGCCAGCCCGCGAATATAACTGACCGCATCTTCCAGAACCTTGCGTTCCATGGCGGTACCGCCGCGCCGTTTGTCATCGTCGCCGGCTTGCTGTTCGCCGTCAGACGAAGACCCGGATGCGGAATCAGAGCCTTCCTCCGTTTGCGGCTCGCCGGAGGCCGGATCGCTCTCCGGTTCCGGGCTACCCGGCAGGCCGCCCATCTGAACCGGCGTCGCAGAGCCCAGATTGGTCGCAGGGGCCATCGCGGCAATGTGACTGCCATAGAGAATGAACGTGCCAGCGCTGGCGGCCCGGGCGCCCTGCGGGGAAACATAGGTAGCCACGGGAACTTCGGAGGCAAGAATTACCTTGATGATATCCCGCATGGAATCCATCAGGCCGCCCGGGGTGTCCATTTCAATGATCACCAGACCGGCACCCTCAGACTCGGCCCTGCGAATGCCCCGGGTGACATAGTCCATGGTCGCGGGCCCAATGGCGCCCTCAACCGTGAGCACCAGAGCGGTCTCGGAGGCCTTCTGCTGGGCAAAGACCTGATGGGCAAGGGAAGCCAGTGCCAGCAGGGCGCCGGTCACCAGCACCAGGGCCCAGCGCC
Source organism: uncultured Marinobacter sp. (assembly GCA_964520755.1). Lineage (GTDB taxonomy): Bacteria > Pseudomonadota > Gammaproteobacteria > Pseudomonadales > Oleiphilaceae > Marinobacter. Next base: position 29,777 of record CAZFQI010000006.1, read on the forward strand.
GAAGGCGGGCAGGGTTCTGTGATCGCATGGGATGGTTTACCTGCATGACGCCTCCCCGGATCCGGAAAAATTCTAATTGCTGGACATACGATGGCACAGTAGCCGCGGTTCTGTCTCAGGCACTCACGCAGCGCAGCACTCTTGCCCGGAACTCTATCTCAGAAGTATAGCCGCTGCTCCGGCTCGTTGGCCGATTCCGGTGATTTCTCTTCCACGGTCTTGTCTGCGGCCATTTGGGTAACCCGTTCACCAATCATGGTTGGCAGGCCATCGGCCTGGTCCACTGCCAGCTCAATGGCGCCACGCTTTACCTCAACGCCCGGATGCTGGCTGCGGAAAGCTTCAACTTCAGCGAAGACCTGCTGCCATAAACGGTCACGATCTTCTCGGGGGTAGTCTTCATGGGGGCGGTGCACCTCAAGCCAGACCTCACCATCCGAGAAACCGATCTTGACGGCATCGTGGACAACCTGAACCGGTGTACCTTTTTCAACCTGGTATACAAACCTGGAGATATCCTCGTTGTACATCCGGAAACAGCCATGGCTGACCGGCATGCCCACACCAAATTTCTTGTTGGTGCCGTGGATCAGATAGCCTTTCTCGCTCAGCAACAGGGCGTGGGTACCAAGCGGATTCCCTGGGCCCGGGGGAATCATCCGAGGCAGGTAATCCCCGGACGCCTCATACTCCGCGCGAATACTGGCCGGCGGGTACCAGGCCGGAGATTCCAGCGGCATGGTGACTTCGGCATCGGTCAGCGGAGAGGGGTTTTCAGCCGTTCCCACTCCAACCGGGTACACCTGAACTCCCTGATCGGTGAAGTAGTACAGGCGGTACTCCGCAAGATTGATGACAATGCCCTCACGCCGGGAGTCGGGCAGCACATAATGGCGCGGCAGGGTAATCGTGGTGCCGTCTCCGGGTAGCCAGGGGTCGACACCGGGATTGGCCTTCACCAACTCCAGATAGCCCATGGCCAGACGGTTGCCAATGCCGGCAAAAGTGTCCTCGTAACGGGTCTCGAATACGCCGAGCTCCCCGGCCAGGTCCCCCTGGATCGGGAACGTGGGCACACGAGGGCTTCTATCGGGCTTCTCCGGGGCATCCGAATTACTGGCAGCCTCCACAGGCTGTGCCGACCCGATGGTCGGAAATGCCAGGAGCTGTGCCAAAGCAAAAACCACTAAGAATCTGAACCACATAGAAAACATTCCGAAAGCATCAGGCAACCGGGTACAGTGACAGCAAGTACCCTCAGGAGTTCATAAAGGTTGCCCACACTGTTACAACGGCAAGCACCACGAACAGAACGCTTGCGCCAATCCGGGCTGTGGCAAGGGGCAACCGTTCCATCAGCCAGCGTCCTGCCATGATAACCGGTATGTTGGCCAGCAGCATCCCCACCGTGGTGCCCAGAATAACCCAGAAGGTTTCGGTAAAGCGGGCGGCGAGAACGACCGTTGCCACCTGGGTCTTGTCGCCGATTTCCGCCAGGAAAAACATGATGGTGGTGGCCATGAACGCCCCCATGCCCAGAAACTTCGAGTCTGCGCTGTCATCCTTGTCAGGCACCAGTAGCCACAGAGCGATGGCGACAAAGCTGCCGGCCAGAATCCAGGGCAGCCAGGCTTCTGGAATAAAGGAAGCCACCCAGGCACCGAGCCAGGCCGATAATGCGTGATTGAGTATAGTCGCCACAAAAATGCCGAGGATAATGGGCAAACGAGTGGCGTATCGGGCAACGAGGAAAAGCGACAGCAGCTGGGTCTTGTCACCAATTTCCGCTATGGCGACGGCGACCGTTGAGGCGAGAAAAGCGTCCATGAAAAACTCCAGGGCGGACAACCAGACATGAGGCAGCCCACCTTCCGCCCAATGGAGGTGAAACCGCCTCAGGTCTTGCCAGTTTCACCGGTGTGGCGGTGAAGCATGATAGCCATGGGGATTTGGCCCCAAGTGTGTTGACTACCATCCGACCGGCTGATCCGGTGCGGAGGCTACTCCCCTGAAGAGATGCCGGCATATTAATGAATTCGGAACAGGGTCGCAACCAGGCGAGAGGCTAGACCCGCATCCTCCATACCGGAATCGCAGCGACCGCCACAAACCCGGCCACCAGCCACCAGGCGGAATGGAACGCATTGATCGTTGGCATGCCCGCACTGTGCTCGCCAAACTCGATGGTCAGGGCCACCAGGTTGACACCAAAGGCGCCCCCGAGCTGTCGCATAAAGTTCAGGCTACTGGATCCGGCACCTAACTCCTGTGGTTCCAGCGGGTTCAGGGCGCCGGTTGACAGGGCCGGAAGCATGAATCCGATACCAACGCGCCCCAAAACGGTCCAGAGAACCAGCCAGCCAAACGCCAGCTCGAGGTCTGACAACGCAAACAGTACGGCTGAAAGGGCAAATACACCAATCCCGAAGACAACCAGAACCCGGGCGCTATGCCTGTCCGCCAGACGGCCGGCCAGCGGGAACGTCATACCCAGGACAATCCCTGCAGGCAGCATCAGCAACCCTGCCTCCGTCGCGCTGAACCCGAGGGCTGTCTGGACAAACAACGGAATGAGATAGGTGGATCCGAACAGCGCCAGCCCGAGTGCCATGGCCCCGAGGCAGGCGAACAGGAATGCCGGTTTGCGCAGCAAACCGATGTTCACCAGCGGGTGCGCAGTCTGCCGTTCACGCAACACAAAGAACACCAGCCCGCAAAGGGCCAGCAATGCTTCAGCAAGAATCCATGTCTGCTGTCCTGAAGCCTGCTGCAGTCGGTTCAGAGTATCCAGGGACAGGGCGATGGTGAGGCCGAGCAGTAACAAACCGGGCAGATCGAACCGATAGGGCGACGGCCGGGAGACCGGCAAGGGCAGGAAACGCCAGGCCATCAACACGCCCAGAAGCGTGACCGGAGCCGGTGCAAACATCACGTAGCGCCAATCGAGCTGATCAACCAGGAAGCCCCCAAGAACCGGCCCCAATGCCGGCGCCAGTATCACCCCCATGCCATAGATGCCCATGGCATGGCCCCGGCGATGGCGGGGAAAGATACGGAACACCAGGTACATGCCCATGGGCTGCATCAGGCCGGCCATGGCACCCTGTCCTATCCGCGCAGCGATAAGCTGGCCCGGCGTCTCGGCAAAGCCACCGACAATGGAAATCAGGGTGAACAGGAACATGGCGACGGCGAGGGTCTTGCGAACCCCGAAGTGATCCAGCAGCCAGGAGGAGGCGAGCATGGTGGTGGTCATGGCGGCAATGAAACCCGTCGCCAGCCAGTGGACCTGGCCCTGGCGAATGCCAAACTCCACCATGATGTCGTGCAGCGCTACGTTGACCACAGTGGCACTGAGCACCGTGGCCATGGTGCCCGTCATCACCGTGACCACAGCCAGCCAGCGCCAGCGATCTCCGTAGCGGGCTTTCAGACCCTCAACTGAATTATCAGCCAAGGATTACTTCTGCTTTTCAGCGTTTTCCAGGATCTTGTGGAAGACCTTCACGGTGCACTCGATCTCTTCGTCACTGATGCCTTCAAGCATTTCCTCGCGCAGCACCTCGGCTCGCTCGGAGAGGTCATCCATAAACGCACGCCCGGCATTTGTCAGGTGCAGGCGCCGGGCCCGTCGATCGTTCGGGCAGGGCCGGCGCTCGATCAGTCCTTGCTGCTCAAGGCTGTCCAGCAGACGAACCAGAGTCGGATTCTCGATCGCCATCAGGCTTGCCAGTTCGCGCTGGGTCAGCCCTTCACCGCCTTTTTCCAGGTACACCATGGTGCTCCAGCGCGCCTGGGTGACGCCCAGGTCCTTCAGGCGCTCATCGAGCATTTTTCTCCAGCGCCGGGTAACCCGCGCTACCGCAAAAGGAAACTGGTCTCTCATTTGTCGTCACTCCATAAACAAAGGGGCTTGGCCCGGGCCGGGCGCAGCCGCGCACTCGGCCAATAATTCACATTATCGGAAAGTCACCAATAGTATGCTAACCATTGAAATAAAAACAGATATGAAAGTAAAAACAAAATCGGGGAATACCGAAAGCAGCGTCAGCTGGCCTGACGCTGCTCTTCCTGCATCTCCTCGACTTCAGGAGACTCGTGGAACTCGGTATTTCGCGGATCCATCTCGGCAAGCACCGGCGAGGCCTCCGGCATGGCTGGCACGAAGTGCTCCTGATCCGCCACGGCAACGTCTTCGGTATGGCTGATCCGGTAGCTGGTAATCACCGCCAGCACCAACAGGAAACCGGCATTGCCGAAAAACAGGCCTTTCGGTCCCAGAAGGTTGATCAGTTCAGCCATGACAACCGGCCCGATGACACTGCCAACCCCGTAACTGAGCAGCAGCGTGGCGCTGGCGGCAACGATGCGGGTACTTTCCATACGGTCATTGGTGATTGCCACCGCAACCGGATAAAGGGCGGCCGAAAGGCCGGTGAACAGACCGACTAGCAGGGTCAGCAACCACGGGTTGGCAGCCCCCAAGACGCCAACACCACCCGCGGCGGACGCGGCCAACACGGCGATCCAGAACATCACCCGGCGGCGATCAAAACGGTCACAGAGCCGGCCCAGCGGCCAGGCAAGGATCATGGCCGCGACAATGGCACTGGCCATGAACGTGGATGTCCTGGCAACGTCCAGCCCGACCAGGGTTGCGTACACCGGCCCGAGTGCATAGAAACCGCCAATCATGACACCACAGGTCACAGCACCGGCAACACCGGTGAAGGACTCCCTGGCCAGGGTGAAAAACGAGATACGCTGGACCTGTTCAATGACCGGTGCCTCCATTTTGGTCAGTGCAAGCGGCATCAGGGCCAGCGCCAACAGAATCGCGGCAATCGAAAACGGCATGAAGTTGGCGGGGTCGCCAATGTTCACAATGAGCTGTCCACCAGCGGCGGAGAGGTAAAACACGATCTGGTAAACGGCGAACAGCGCGCCCCGGTTGGCGTTGGTGGCCCGACTGGAGAACCAGCTTTCGATGACCACCAGAACACCGGCAATACTGAACCCGGAAAGCACCCGCAACACGGCCCAGAAAATCTCGGAAACAGCCATCGGGTAAAGCAGCGACGTAACCGCAGCAGCGGCAGCAAATACGGCAAAGGCACGGATGTGGCCAACCCGGCCGATAATCCGGTGCACATAAAGCGTACCCAGTACAAAACCGATGGAATAGCAGACCAGAATCCAGCCGATAATATCCGGTGATATCGCCTCAATACTCAGACGTATACCCAGTAGCGTCATCAGGAACGCATTACCGCTGACCAGCAGAACAATGCTCAGAATCAGGGCAGACAGGGAGGTGACCATTCGGGTCATTATGACGGCTCCGGGCGTTACAGGGTATTTTCGGTTGGATGACAGACAAAATAGCAGCAAGCACCGGACTTTGCCGGGCGCGTATTAGATCAGGTGCGGGAGGGGAAACCACTAGGCACTTCCCGCAACCTGTTAACTGCGTCACAAAAACCCGCAAAGGCCGCTGTAGAGCGGTTTAACAGGGTTTTACATTAATGTGCCGTAACAGACCCTGAGTGCCGGAGCAGGTAACATGAAACCGAGCTATTCATTAGACCGTGAGCGCCTGGTTATGAAAAAAACGGACTGGCCCATACGCTGGGATCTGCTGCTTCGCTACCGACTGATCGAAACCATTGCACTGTGGGAAGGTCGCCTGACCACCAACCACATCTGCCACAGCTTCGGCATCGGTCGTCAGCAGGCGTCCAAGGACATCAACACCTACCTGCGCGAACTGGCGCCGGGCAATCTGGTTTATGACCGCCACCTGAAAGGCTATGTGCCGGCAGAGAGATTTCGCCCGGTCGTTACCCGCGGTGTGGTAAACGAGTACCTGGATCTGCTTGCCCGCCAGCAGAACCTGAGCAATACCTTCGAATCGCTGAATATCGACCTGCCGGACAGCACCGTGGTCCAGGGTCCGAACCGTGTCATTGCGCCCGCAACCATGCGCGCTGTGGTGACAGCAACACGACAGGGCCGGCAGTTGCGTGCCAGCTACGCCTCCCTGAGTCGGCCGGAAGCCGTGGAAAGCATTCTTGAACCCCACACCCTGGTTTGTGCGGGCAACAGCTGGCACTTGCGGGCATGGTGTGATTCCAACCGGGAGTTCCGGGACTTTGCCCTGAGCCGTTTCCGGGCCTCGCCAGAAGCTTTACGGCAGCGCGCCAGGCACAGCCGGGAGCAGGACGAGCACTGGAACCGGGAGGTTACCCTGGTGGTGACCCCGGACCAGCGCCTGACCGAAGCCCAGCAAGAGATTATCGCCCGGGACTATGGCATGCAGCATGGCCGGCTGGAAGTTGCCACCCGTGCCGCGCTGGCACCCTACGTGCTGTCGCGCCTGGGAATCACCTTCGACAACCAGCATCCGGACCCGCTGGTACAACAGCTTGAGCTGGCCAATCCGGACCAGCTGGGATTTGGCAGCAAGCGCGAACAGGCCCTGAAAGCCGTTGCCGGTCTCAGTTAAACTGCCGGTGTGAGCTCTGAAACCTGGCGGTATTCCTTTTTCTGTTTCCTGATGCTGTCGTTGCTGCCCGCGGCAGCAACGGCAGAATCTGCCTGCGGTAGCCCCGCGACACCGATTTCGGAAGTACAGGGCACCGGCCCGTCTTCGCCTCTGGCGGGAAAAACCGTCACAGTCGAGGGCGTTCTGACTCAGGATTCCCGGTCAGCCGGCGGGTTTGGTGGCTTCTACCTGCAACAGGCAGACCATCAGACCGACAACGATCCCGCCACTTCCGAAGCTCTGTTTGTTTACACCGACCGTGATACCGGCGCCCCCGGCGTACGCCTGCGGGTAACCGGTAAAGTGAAGGAATACCACGGACTGACCGAACTGGTGGCGGTTCGGAACCTCCGGATCTGCGGCAAGGAATCCCTGCCGGCGACGGTTCCCCTGACGTTGCCCTGGGCCGTGAATCCGGAACATCTCGAGAACATGAGGGTGGCCTTCCACCAGCCCCTGACGGTGGTGGACAACTACAACCTTGCCCGTTACGGAGAACTGGCGCTGGCAGCTTCGGATCAGGTCCAGCCAACCGAGTACCTGCCACCCGGAGACCAGGCCCACCGCCAGTCCGCCAGGAACCGCCAGAACCGGGTATTGCTGGACGACAACCGGTCCCAGCGGGACCCCCGGCCCGTGCCCTGGCCGCCGGCTGGACTGTCATCGGCAACCGTCCGGGCCGGCGACCGGATCGATGGGCTTGTCGGGGTGCTGGACTTCCGTTTCGATGCCTGGCGAATCCAGCCCGCCAGGACCCCGGTTTTTCTGGCCACCAACCCGAGAACGCCGGCTCCGTCAGCGCCGGCTGCCGAATCGCTCCGGGTATTGGCCCTGAATCTTGGCAACTACTTTAACGGTGACGGCAAGGGCGGCGACTTCCCTACCCCTCGAGGCGCGGCGACGATGGCGGATTTTCAGCGCCAGCAACAACGCCTGATTGAAACGCTGCTGGCCCCGGATCCGGACATCCTCGCGCTCACGGAACTCGAGAACGACGGCTATGGCCCGCACAGCGCCATCGCCAGCCTGGCCAGTGCCCTTGGCAGCCAGTGGCGGTTTGTCAGTACACCAGGCCAGGATGGCGATGACGAGATCCGGACCGGCCTGCTCTACCGCGCCGACCGGGTCATTGCCCGTGGTTCCCCGGCCCGGCTGACAAGCGGTCCGTTCAGATCCCGGGGTCGGCCGCCGCTGGCCCAGGATTTCGCCCGTCTCGATGGCGATGCGACGGTCAGGGTTATTGTTCCTCACCTGAAATCAAAATCCTGTCGGGGCGCCCGCGGCGATGATCAGGATCAGGCCGATGGCCAGGGCTGTTACACCAGCCGGCGGAATGCCGAAGCACAAGCACTGACCGACTGGCCCGGCACCGTCTCCGGTGATCCTCGTTCAGCAGGCTCCCTGATTATTGGCGACCTCAACAGTTACGCCCGCGAGCAACCGCTTGCCATATTCGCAAAGGCCGGCTTCACCAGCATGGTGCACCATTTCCATCCCTGCACCGAAGACCAGTGCCGCCAATACACCTATCGGTACCGGGGCGAAAAAGGCACGTTGGATTATGCACTGGCCTCGGAAGCGCTCATGCCTCGAATTTTCAACGCCCGGAGCTGGCTGGTGAATGCCGACGAACCGCGAGTACTTGGCTATCAGGGTGATCAACAGCCAGGCAAGAACGAACCCTGGCGATCCACCGACCATAATCCGGTGATTGTCGACCTGACGCTTTGATGCCCTGACCGGCTTCCTTACAAAACGACCATTGCCCATCCGCCGGCGCCAGCGGGCGTTTTGGCCAAGGTTCGGCATGCTAGCCCCGGTAGACTGGCAATCAGACCCCAAAACGGTGATCGCTGATAACCATGAGAATCCCTACCCCCAACCTCTGGCCCGTTGCGCGCACAGGACAACGATTCTTACTTCAGGCCCGCCGCCGCGAAGCGCTCGTGGATGGCCATAAAATGGTTTTCCTGGAGCGGGGAATCCCCGGCCCGGGAAGGCCTACTATCGTGCTGATTCACGGCTTTGCCGCCATGAAAGAGAACTGGGGGCTGTGGCTGCAACGTCTGCCCAGACACTGGCATCTGCTGGCACCGGACCTGCCAGGGTTCGGGGAGAGTGATTATCTTTCCGAGGCCTGCTACCGCTATGAGACCCAGGCCCGGCGACTGGGACAATGGCTTGCCGGCTTTGACACCGACAATATCCATCTGGCCGGCAGTTCCATGGGGGGTGCCATCGCAGCTGTCCTGGCCCACACCCTGGCCCCGGCACCCCGTTCCGTGACGTTGCTGAACAGTGCGGGCATCCCTGAGCATGCCCAGGTCGACATTCATGCTCCCCTCACATCCGATCGCGACGGCATCCTGATTCCCCGGGACTGGAAAGGCGTTTACCGCATGTTCAACAGTGTTGGTACCGGCAAGCCCACGGTCTCCGGACTTGCCATGGCCGGCCTGCTGGGCCCGGATCTTCTTGGCCGCACCGACGCCCTCCGGCACATATTCAGCGACATGGTGGCAGACGCGCTGGCACCGGCCCGCTATCTGGGCCCTGACACGCCACCACTACAGGTCCAATGGGGTGACCGGGACGTGATCACGCCCACGCGCTGCGTGGACTGGTTCGGCTCGGCCACGCCACACGCCGAAATTCACATGTTCCGGGGTGTGGGGCATCTTCCCATGTTGGAGACACCCGGGCGATCCGCCTCGGCACTTGAAGGCTTCGTCCGCCGCCATGGCCAGTGAGCCGATCTGGGTGGGCGCAAGTACCAGCCGATGATTGGCCTTTCAGGCCATTTATTTCGTCAGCGAAGTCATGGGGGAACGAACCGGGAGGCGCCATAATCGTCGAAACTACGCGTTCTGCGACATAACAAGAACAGAATCAGACGAGGAAATCCCATGCGCGCCTCCGTTTCAACGGCACAGGACCTGGGCATGCCGGCCATCTACCTGCACCTTCTGGCCGAGCTGCTGAATACCATCGGTGTTGATGAACAGGACCTTCTGCTTCGGGTCGGGCTCGACCCGGCCCGCCTTCAATCCACCGATCTGCGAGTCAGCCAGACCCAGGCCAGCGAGTTTGTCACCCGGGCCATTATCGAAAGCGGCGAACCGGGACTCGGAATCATGCTCGCCCGGGAACTGAAGTTACCACTGCACGGCGCCCTGGGTACGGCGGTCATGAGCAGCCGCACATTGGGCGATGCCATGGAGCTGATGACCCGGTACCTGACACTGCGGGTGCCCCATCTTCAGGTATGCAAACGGGAAACCGGCAACCTGGCCTGGTACGTTGTCAGCTGCGATATCGATCTCGGGCCCCTGCACGGGTTTATCATGGACGCCATGCTGTTCGGGTGCGTTTCCATGGGGGCGCAACTGACGGGCTCGGTGGTTGATGGCTTGCGGATTGCTCGCCGCGGGCCGGAGCCGGCCTATTTCCAACGGTTCCGTTCACAGATCCCGGTACCGGTGGAGTTCGGTGCCACGGAGAATGCCCTGGTGATTCCCGCCGCCCGCCTGGATCTTCCCGTGCGCTTCACCGACGACCAACTGGCCGCCTCATCAAGAGCCCAGTGCGAGGAAGCACTGCGGCAGCTGACCGAAGACGCCGGATTTGCCTGTCGGGTCCGGCGGGTGATTGAAACCAGTCACCCCTTCCCACCGAAACTGGCCCGGGTTGCAGGCACCTTGTTTGTCTCCGAAAGGACACTCAAACGGCGACTTCAGGAAGAAGAAGCCAGCTTCCAGCAGCTGGTGGACCAGGTCCGCCTGGAACGGGCACAGGATCTGCTCCGCAGCACCGGCATGAACCTCAGCCAGATTGCCGACGCCCTGGGCTATGCCGACGCCGCGAACTTCACCCGGGCTTTCAAGCGCTGGACCGGCACCAGCCCCAGTCATTACCGAAGCGCACCGGCCAGATCCGCCTCGACGCCCGCCGAGCGGGCACTGGCAACCGGCTGATCAATCGATCCCGATGATCTTGTGCATCTGCAGGGTAAGACGCCACTGGGGGTGCGCGAGACAGTAGTCAGTCGCGCGTCGGGTATTGCTTTGCTTGATCTCGTCCACGGCTGATTCGGGCATTGAAGGGGAGGCCATGGGCGACAGGAAATAATGGCTCGCGTGGATGCCCAGGAATCGCTCCGGCATCGCCAGAGGTTGCGGATACACCAGCTTCAGCTCGTCACAGGCCTCGATCACCACCGGGGCATCGGCCTTGGGGCTGACGCAGAGCCAGTCAATGCCGTCAGGAGCCGGCAGGGTGCCATTGGTCTCGACCCCCACTTCGAACCCCGCCCGGTGGAACGCCTCGATCAGAGCCGTATCCAGCTGTAACAGGGGCTCCCCGCCGGTGCACACCACGTAGGGCTTGCCGGGCGCGTCCGGCCAGAGACTCCGTATGTGATGGGCCAGAGCCTCCGGCGTTTCAAACCGGCCACCATTCTGGCCGTCCGTGCCCACAAAATCGGTATCACAGAAATTGCAGACCGCACTGGCACGGTCTTTCTCACGGCCGGTCCAGAGGTTGCACTTGCTGAAACGACAGAACACGGCAGCGCGGCCGGCCTGGGCGCCTTCGCCCTGCAGGGTGTAGAACGCTTCCTTGACCCGATACATCAGCCTGCGCCCTCGTATTCCAGAGGATCGGTCACACCATTGACGGCAAACGCTTCCAGGCGCTCAACGCAAGAACCACAGCGGCCACAGGCTTGCTCCCGGCCGTTGTAGCAGGTCCAGGTCTGCGAATAATCCAGGCCCAGGCGGAGACCTTCGGCCAGGATCTGGCCCTTGTCCATGGTCATGAAGGGCGCCTCAATGCCCACCGGTTCGTAGTTGGCGACTCGGCAGACCGCGTCCATTTTCTCGACAAACTCCGGCCGACAGTCCGGGTAGATGGCATGGTCGCCACCGTGAGCCCCGTACCACACAGCGCCAGCGCCCACGGTTACCGCGTAACCGGTTGCCAGCGACAGAAGGATCATGTTGCGGTTCGGCACCACGGTCGCTTTCATGCTGTCTTCTTCGTAATGGCCTTCCGGCACCTCCATATCCGAGGTCAACGATGAACCGGCCATCACCTCGCTCATGGCGCGGATATCGATCACCTTGTGGGGAATGCCCTGCGCCTCACATACCGAACGCGCACACTCCAGCTCCCGGACGTGACGCTGCCCGTAATTGAAGGACAGCGCATGCACCCGATACCCGCGTTCCCTGGCCAGATGCAGCAGAGTGTAGGAGTCCATGCCTCCGGAATAGATTACAACCACGGTGTCTGTCATTCGGGCTCCCCGTATGGTGCTATTGGCTCAGTGCTGGTTTACTGTCGCGCCCGTGGCCTGTTGCTGTCATCGGGCTTTTACAATGAATGGACATATTGTAACAGTGCAGGCACAGGTTGGGTTCGCGTCTCGGTTGCGGGGCGGGTAAACTCAGCGAAAAACAACTCATCAGCTACACTGACTCCATGACCACTATCCAGCCGGCATTCATCGATTTCGAGGCATCCAGTCTTGATCTGATCGCGAGCTACCCCATTGAGGTAGGGATTTGCATGCCGGATGGCACTCTGCATAGCTGGCTGATCGCCCCCCATGTCCTCTGGCAGGACTGGTCACAAAGCGCTGAACAGATACACGGCATTTCCCGTGAGACCCTGGAAGCGGACGGTATTGCTGTGGGTGAAGTGGCCAGGGCCCTGAATGAGCTGCTGCCAGAACAGGTGTTCTGCGATGCCTGGACGTTCGACAGCTTCTGGCTGCACCGGTTGTTCAGGGCGGCCCGCATCACCCCGGCGTTTCAGCTGGAGTCAATTTCAGCACTGCTGGATACCCGCCAGGTGCGTGAATGGTCGGCGCTTCGCCAGCAGGTGATTACCGAACTTGGCTTGCCAGTGCACCGGGCGGCAAACGACGCCCTGATCCTCCACAAAACCTGGGAGCGGATTGCCGAGGACCATGGCGCCCTGGAGCCATTAACCGGTCAAAGCCGTCGGGCCTGATCCGGTATCCGGCAATCAGTGCCTGACTTGGCGCGCACGCAATGCGATGACCTCGAGACCATCCCGGAGGGTGTTGAGGGTCCAGTAGGTCACGAGCGCCATGAGCGCGGCTCCCGTTACGGTAAACGCCAGGTTTTCGCCCACCACCTGCTCCTGCGCGGCCAACAGGTATAGCCCCAGTGCGATAATCAGAGCGAGTTCAATCAATGCGTGGGAACGGAACTTTCTACTGGCAGATCCGGCGTCGTCGGACATTTTGCTAGGTTTCAACCTCTGTCTGTGGCAATGAATTAAAAAAGGTAGTGTGCGAATTATCGCCAGAACAGCCAGGGAAATCTGTACGAAGTAGTGGCTACGGAGATTCCACTACCCAAAAAAAACGCAGCCATAAAGGCTGCGTAGAAAGGAGAGATCCATTGACTGCCTGGCGCGGCAGGCAGTCAGGATTGCACAACGTAAAACACGTGACGCTGCGAAGTATGCCAAGCGCCCGTGGGGCCGTCTGTAGGGGTTTGCCGAAGATGCAGACCTATTGCAAACGGCCCATTAGCCTATACACTGGTAATCGAACCGAAACTCAAGAGCCGGTATGACCAGAATGATTCCACAGTTTATTGCTTACACAGCAGCAGGTTGCCATGCAGTGCAGTCTGTTCGCGCGATGGTGAAAGACATCTAACGGCTTTCGGTCAGTCCCGGGAGCCTTTGTAGCAACCGGGTCAGCTTCTCCGCGAAACCCCGGTTGCTTCAGGCACCGGGGTTTTTGTTTTTGCAGCCGCAAAACGACAAGGAGAACATCATGAAAAGACATCCGACAACTCGTGCAGCAAACCAGCCCATCAACAATCGTCAGGGCCCGATCAAGCGCCCGGAAAAGCTGCCGCTGCTGGATGCGATCTGCAAAAAACTGAATCAGCGCGTCAACCTGGATGACGAACAGCGGGTGCTGGGTGTGTATGAGCGGGGCTGGATCTTCAAAGGCGTTCTGGGCAACCTGAACGACGCCGAGGCGAGGTACGTAAGAGCGCTGGCCACCCGTTACAATTCCTGGATTGCACGGCAGGTCGCCTGAGTCGCCTGACGCATGGCTGAACCGGTCAGTGGCGCCGGTTCAGACCCTGCATCATCGCCATGTCGCCGCCGTGAACCATGGCGTAATTGTTCACCACATCGTGAATCTTTTCCTGTGAATAGGGTTTGACCACGTAACCGTTTGCGCCAGCGCTGATTGCCCGCTGGATACTTTCAATAGAATCATCCGCCGTCACCAGGACAATGTGCTGCTCCGCCCTCGCCTCCTTGAATTCCAGCATCAGCTCGTGGCCATCGCCATCCGGCAGGCCCAGATCAAGCAGGATGATCTGAAACTCCTGGGCTTTGAACGCCGATCTGGCGGTGGCCGCATCAATACACTCGATAACCCTGGTTGCGCCAGCCTTGTAGAGCATGTCCACCAGCCGCTCTCGCATCACCGGCTCATCTTCCACTACCAGCACTTTCAGATCCGTCATGGGGTTGCTCCTGTCAAGCTGTTGGGTCGTTGCCGGTCCGCCGGGGCAAATCCAGCGGCGCCGGGCGTGGCTCTCTGGTTTCGCTGTGTTCCGGCCCCGTGGATGCGTCCTCATGGGCCGGAACAACATCTTCCGTACCAAATCGCGTGAGTATATTGCTGATGCTCACCGCCGTTGTGTACAGGGAGATGGCAATTATCAGGAGGATCGGCTGAACAAAGGTGACAAAACCCGGCACTTCCGCGCTTCCCAGTATACTCAGGATCAGAATGATTGCCGGGCCCAATACCACGAACAGGGTCAGCGCGATAAAGAAGACAATCCGCTCCTTGTAGCGCCCCAGATCCCGGTTGGTCACCAGGCCCAGTACAAACTTGCCGATGGCGAGACCTGCGAGAATGGCGGCGGCGATGCTCAGATCCGGCCGTAAAAGGGTTTCGTACAGCCGGCCTTCCCAGAGGCGCTGCATCCCGATGATCAGGAAGGGAAACAGCACAAACAGGATGTCCGCATAGGTTCCGTACATCATGCTCAGGGAATGGTGTTCTCGGCGTTCCGGCAGCTCACTCATCGGGTTCTTCCTGTTGGTTGTTCTCGGGACACATCAGCCCGGGGTTTTCGCAGCAGAGAGGGCACGGTCTATCATTTCACTGAGCGCCCCGAGTTCGCTGCGAACCCGGTCCCAGTCCGGTTCAGTGACTTTCAGAAGATCTTCAAGTATACCTGCCTGGCGGGTCATCAGCGGATAGCCCATAGCCCCCGCCGTACCCTTGATCTGGTGGGCTTCGGTTTTCATTGTCTCGCGATCGGCTCCCGCCAATGCGGCTTCCATTTGCGCCCGGCGACCGGACAGACCGTCAAGGAACTGAGTAATCAGATGGGCGATCTCGGCGTCTTCATCAGAGTCCCTTACGGAGTCAGGACCGGCATCCAACAGTCGATCCAGCAGGGATCTTAAATGAGACTGATCAATTGGCTTGTTCAGCACACCGTCACACCCTGCTTCAAGCAGTGCGTCGGTTTCCTGCTGATCGCCAGCAGTGAAGGCGATCATCGGCCGTCGGAATCCGGCCTGGCGCAGCAGCCTGGTGGCAGCAACACCATCCATACCCGGCATATGACGATCCATTAGTACCAGATGCACGGTATCTGACAACGCTGTCCGAACCGCTTCGTCACCACTGGCCACCGCCACCACGTCCAACCCTTCGCGGCTAAGCATGCGCTCCACCAGCTGACGGTTCTCGGCATTGTCTTCGGCAACCAGCACCTTGCCCTGATAGCGCCGCATGGGGGGATCGGCAAGGTCCGGAATGACCGACAGGTACCGGGCCAGGGTTTCATAGAACCGCTGCTTGTCGATGGGCTTGGCCAGGTGCTCATTGCAGCCCGCCAGTCGATAATCGGCAATGTCTTCGGACATCACATTGGCGGTCAGGGCGATCACCGGCGTATTCACTCCGGCCTCGCGTAGGGCCGCCGTGGCATCCCGGCCATTCATCACCGGCATCTGGATGTCCATCAGTATCAGATCAAAGGGCTCGCGAATGGCCAGTTCCAGGGCTTCGGCGCCATTGCTCACATGAACCAGTTCCGCCCCGGTTCGCGACACCAGCAGGGACACAAGCCGCCGGTTTACCTCGTTGTCTTCGGCACACAGGATGCGCCCGGACAGACTCGGTGCCACCACCATGGGTATGGCCCTGCGGCGCTGGCTGAGCTCCGACGCATCGCGCAGGAAATGGACCTGTTCCAGTGGCCCGGTCCGGATCGACAGCTCGAACTCACTGCCCTCGCCATAGGCACTGTTCACCCGGATACTGCCACCAAGCATTTCCGCCAGACGCCGGGAGATACTGAGCCCGAGGCCGGTGCCGCCGTATTGCCGGGAAATCGCGGCGCTGCCCTGGGCAAAGGGATCAAACAGTCGCCCCAACTGTTCCGGCTTCATGCCAATGCCGGTATCCACCACCCGGGCCACCAGCAATTCCTGCTCACGATCACAGCGGACCACCAGGGAGATGGAACCTTTGTCAGTGAACTTCAGGGCATTGCCACACAGGTTGATGATGATCTGTCGCAGTCGGGTCGGGTCGGTACGGACCTGCTCCGGCAACGGGTACTCACAGATGATGCTGAAATCCAGACCCTTTTCACGGGCCCGGGGGGCAAAGAAGGCGCGGATTTCATCAAGAAGTTCCGGCAGATTGACCGATACGATATCCACATCCAGTTTGTTGGCGTCGATCTTCGAATGGTCGAGAATGTCGTTGACCAGTTCCAGCAGATGGCGCCCGCTGCGCACCACGGTCTCTGCGCTGCTTCGTTTCTCAGTTTCGCTGAGATCCGGCTCAAGCAGGGTTTCACCATACCCGATGATCGCCGCCAACGGAGTGCGGATTTCATGGCTCATATTGGCCAGGAACTGGCTCTTGGCCTCCGCCGAGTTTCGGGCCAGTTCCTTTTCGAGCCGCTCCTGCTCACGCTCCCGCTCGATTCTCTGTCGGTTGTGACTTTCAGTGGCGTCGATGCAGGTTCCTTCCAGGTGAGTGGGCTCGCCTTCTGTGTCATAAACCGTATGCAATGAGATGGTCGCCCAGCGCTCGTCGCCATCGCGGGTCAGGTATCGGGCCTCAATGCCCTTGACCGTTCCCCGGGCCTCCAACTGTTCGATCACCAGCCGCCGCAGGCGGTCATCGGCGATGCAGGTTTCCAGGACATCCGGGTTCCGCTTGAGCAGCTCGCGGCTGCTGCTGTAGCCCAGCAAACGCGCCATGGCCGGATTGGCCGTGACAAATCTCCGGTCCGGGGACATCTGAAAAACCCCCTCAATGGCATTGTCGAACAGCGACTGGTAGCGCTGAAGATTCGACAACGCCCGCTGGCTCCAACCCAGCGCCTCGCCCTGAACCTGCTTGATCCGGTCTGCCAGGGCAAACGAGAACAGAATGATCTGGGCGGTCAGACCAAACTGGGGCGAATAGGCAGTGAAGGTGTTCAGCGGCAGTATGCCCATTACCGTCAGTGCGTAAATACCGAAGCCCACCAGCGCCAGGGTCCATGCAAAAAAGTAGGAACGGGCCGCCGGATTGTAATAGCGCCAGGACAGGTAACTCACCACGATCAGGATCAGGCTCAACAGGATGGAGCCAACCACTATCCATTCCATGGCCACGTGGTAGGGCAGGAACAGGGACAACACGAATGTCGCGACCACCGAATAGAGACAGAGGCGGATGATCTGATCCAGGTCCTCAGACCGCTCCCGGGTCTCCAGCAGTGACCTTGCCATCAGCAGCCCCCAGAACCAGGTCAGGATGATCTGGAAATGCAGAAACTGTTTGTCGAAGATCGCGGGCCGGCTCTCAAGCAACTGGATGCCGTGGACCTGCTCGGTAAAGATAAAGATGCTCGCGAACACCAGATAAAGCACGTAATAGATGTTGCTGCGCTCGCGAACCGATACCGCGACAAACAGGTTGTAGGCCAGAATGGCTAGCACCGCGCCAAGCAGGATGCCCCGCACCAGTTCATCCACCGACACCTTTTCAATATAACTGTCCGGGTGCCAGAGGCTGATGGGCAAACGGAAGGTATTGGTATTGACCACCCGAAGGTAGACGCGATTGAGGGTATCCGGCGCGAGGGACAGGCGGAAGGTAGGATTGGGAACCGCCAGGTCCCGTTCCACCCAGTTATCCTCGTAACCGGCCCGGCGCTGTTCAACCAGGGCGCCGTCACGGACCATGAACAGGGCGACTTCATCCACCAGCGGCAGGGCAAGCTCCAGGATCCATCCGTTCTGGTCGAGGTTACCGGCGGCCCGCAAATCCAGGCGCACCCAGTATGCCGACTCGGTGTAACCGAAATTCAACACGCCGTCTTCGTGGCGGGCGAAGGCACCCGATTCCAGACTGCGAACCTCATCCAGAGTCAGTGCCTGTTCCGGATCCTCGAGATACCAGATACAGCCACCCAGATCACGGATACTCTCGACACCGCCATCGAGGACAATCTCGCCATCACGGCAGGGGCCGGCTGCACTGGCCGAGGGCGGCATCATGGCCGTGACCAGGAACAGCAGGACTACCATCAAAGACGTCACCGCTGGGCGCGCCGATTCAAGCCGTTGCCGCAAAATGTGATCTCCGCGAGGGTAGATACCTGTTTTTTGTTTTACTGTCGGTAACCGCACCGGGGCCATACCGTCCTGGTGGCTCACTTTAGCCGTTTACACCGTTTATCGCATCCCGGGGCCTTCTGAAATGAGACATTCCTGCATTTTCGCTGCTGTTGCCATGACCACGCTTGTCCTGAGTGGCTGCGGACTTGAGGACACTGGCCCTTCAGCATTCAATCCGGCCACCAATGTGGATCTGACGTTCTCGAGCTTCACCCTGGAGAACACCGAGTTGGCCCCCGACAACCTCAGCCACACTCGTTTCCGAGACTTTTACCGGGGCATCCAGCCCGCAGGGGAAGAGTCCGACGACCTCGAGACCACCAGCGAAATACGCTCCCATATCCAGATTTTTACCCGTGCCACGCCCACAGATTCCGGCACCAGCTATGACAGTGTGCGCAATCCGCTGGACCTGATGAACCAGGTGTTGGCTTCCGGCGAAGTCACCAATTTCCAGGAAGGCAAACGGTACATCAGCCAACGCATTGCCGATGGCGTCGCGGGCACCTACAACACCCGGGGCAACGGCGCCCAGATCCGGTTCACAGACCAGTCGGCGTTGATTGCCGATCTGCCACTGAACGACCAGCTCTGGATCTACCCCACGCTTGACTGGCGTTACCTGCCGGATGGCCCGGAAGGGTCCGATCTGGAAAACAAGGTTTATCGCACCATCCAGTATGTCAGTCGCAGCGTTGAGGAAGAGGACCAGGCAGCCCAGCCGGAACTTGTCAGCGTGCTGGCCGGCAGCCGGTTTGATGCCAACAGCTTCATCACACTGGGCTACAGTCCCACCGAGTTTGCAACGGCCGACTATCTGAGTCGAAACCACGGCAGCATTGAACTGCGCCAGGATTTCATTGACGAAAACACCGACACGCTGTTTATCAAGAATGAGCAATCCGAAGTCATCAAGCTCGACCGCTATCCCGGATACACTTGGGAAGACAACCATCCTGACTGCCTCAGAATCGAGCTGGATTACAACATGGAACTGGTCAGGATTTTCGCCTCGGACGGCGAGCCGGCCCGCATTGACGATCCTGACTCAACAGACGAGCAGGACACCATTGCCAATCCGGCCAACTGCACCTATCAGGAGGACGCGGACGCTGTTACAAGTTGGGCAACGGTGGCTATTGCGGGGCGCTAGTTTGCGCCGCCGTCCCTGAGATCCCAGTTCTGCAGGAAGCCTTTCTTGCGGTCGATCATCCGTTCATAGGTCGAGATCATGATGGCCGCATGGGGCGCTTTGACAAGGCGGAGGGTTTCGATCCGGCGTTCGAGCCGCTCAACCTCGGAGCGCACCTGCTGATGCACGTGATTGCGAACGCTGTCGTGATGATCCAGCTTGACCTCGCGGGAGGCTGACTGGTGGCTGGGGGGTGTGGGCTTGTCCATTCGGATTCTCGTCCATTGAGTCGTGATAGATCCTTTTCCCATCAGGCAAGTCTGCACAACTGTCAGACAAAGTGCAATTAAAATGAATAGAGTTTCATTTTTATTTGCAGCCTTGCCGGGCCTCTTGTGATCCACACAACGGAAGCCCTGCTATAGTTCCCTGTAGATACGACATTGCCCACCGATAGGAGCTCCCATGACCCAGACATCCGTGGCGGATACCCTCCGTGAATATCTGTCGCTACTGGAACTGTTGGACGACGCTTACTGGGAAGCCAGCAGCATTCACCACAAGGACATGCTGTACGACATCATCAGCATCTTCAGCCAGGAAGTGGCCGAGATTAACAAGCTCAGTATCCAGGACCACCATTACCCCTACGAAGTGATCACCGAGGGCATACGGCGGGTGGTCCCGAAACTGGAGCGGCTCGATGAAAACCGCGAGGACGTGATCCAGCGCACCCAGACACTGACGGATTTCCGAGACATCCTGTCATCTGTGCTGGGCATCCTGGAAGCCCAGCTGAGGACCCTTTAAGACAGTCGCCTCAGGCCGCGATCAACGGTCGCCGGTGCTCCGGTATCAGCGGGAAGCGGTTGCCCACGGTATACACAAACTTCGCCAGCGCCGGCAGGTGATGACCGACAATCGGGATGCCCGTGTTCAGCAGGCTGACCGAAATATCACGGGCAGCGTCTGCCCAGCAAAGCTTGTTTATCAACCCGACATGGCCGAAAGCAAAGCGGCTTTGCTGGCCCCAGAGGCCCACCGGATTGCCACCCAGCATCATGCCGGCACTGAAGCGCATGGGTATCATCATGGTGCGGTCTATCTGTAGCGAACCGAACTGCTGAATGGCCCGGCGAATGGTAATCTCGCTGCAGATTCGCCGGCCGTTCCAGAGTCCGCCGTTCAGCATCATCTGGAAGAAACGACCCATTTCCTCTGCGGTCCCACACAGATTCCCTGCCGGAATCACTGCCTCCTGGAACCGGGGATCGTTGGTGACCCGCTCAACAGTCCGGATATCGCCGCCAAGAGCCCGGTTAACCACCCAGGAAACCGGGAACCGGGGCGTTGGCCCGGTGGCGTAGTTGCTGGCCAGATCGTTCAGATGCTCAGGGGCTATACCATAGGTAAACCACTTCATACCCATGGGCCGACGCAGGTGCTTGTCGAGATAGTTCTCAATGGTATCGCCGGTCACGCGTTCGAGTACCTGCTGGAGGACAAAGCCGCCGGTGATGGCATGATAGGCCACCTTGGCGCCATCGACCTCCACCGGTCGCGCGGCGCAAAGCAGTCTCCAGACTTCGTCATTGTCCCACAGCACATCAATTGGCGTATCCCGGGAAATTGCGGGAATGCCACCCCGGTGGGAGAGAATCTGGTGAACGGTGATCGTGCGCTTGCCGTTCACTCCGAACTCCGGACAGTAGTACGACACGGGGTCCATCAGATTGACCAGCCCCTGCTCTGCCAGCATGTGCATCAGTAACGCTGTCACGGCCTTGGAGGCAGAGAAGTAACAGATGGGCGTATTGGTGGTCATCGGAACTTTAACCGCATCTCGCGGGTCATGGGGTCCGTTGCCACTGGCATGGCCAATGGCCCGGTGCAGGACCTGTTCGCCCCTGTGGCGAATGGAGATCTGGATTCCCGGATGCACGCCGGTCCGGTAGAGGCTCTGGACGCTGCGCCACAGGGAATCAACCGTATCCTGGCTAACGCCTGCAGCGGCAGGGTTCTCACCAGCGGCATCCCGGAAGGTGACGGCTTCAAGGTCCTCGGGAATCTGGCTGATGTGGAGGGCACGGCGGGCAAGTCGGTTCATCAGTTCAAACCTTTTTCAGTAACGTTGTTGTTTTTCTATCTTCCAAGGAACCGACCCGTTGTACATTGGCCGGGTCGCAATCTGGCGGACGTCACCGTCTCCACCCGATCCGGGACACGGGTCTCTTTACTGATTATGGACCCGGTCGTGCAGGTGCGCCATGGCGACACAATTTCGACCGCGCTGCTTGGCCAGATACATTGCCTTGTCGGCGGCGGCACAGAGCGTGGATGCAGTCTGCCCGTGATCGGGATAGACCGCAACGCCCACACTGATGGTCAGCGGCACCTCCTGGCCATTCCCCAGCGGCTGTGGCTTTTCCGCCACTTTGCACCGGAGTCGCTCGGCCGTATCCCGGGCTTCTTCAAGATCCATTTCCGGCAAAACGATGACGAACTCCTCACCGCCAAACCGGCCAATAGCGTCGACACTGCGCACGCTGCCCAGCAGCAGGCGACTGATGGACCGGAGGACCGAATCACCGGCAGCATGGCCGAAGGTATCGTTCACATCCTTGAAATGGTCAAAATCAACCCAGAGTACCGCCATGGGTCGCTGATACCGCCTGGCCCGGTCCAGTTCCTCCTCCAGAAGCCTGGACATTTCCCGGCGGTTGAACAGGCCGGTCAACGGATCCCGGGTAGCCATTTCCTCCAGCTCATTTTCGAGGGTCTTACGATCGGAAATGTCCAGCACGATGCCTTC
Organism: uncultured Marinobacter sp.; assembly: GCA_964520755.1. Taxonomy (GTDB): domain Bacteria; phylum Pseudomonadota; class Gammaproteobacteria; order Pseudomonadales; family Oleiphilaceae; genus Marinobacter. The sequence continues at coordinate 51,974 of CAZFQI010000006.1, forward strand.
AAGCACAACAGTGCCATCTTCTTCCTCGACGCCCCGGCCACGCTCCCACACCCAGATCCGACTGCCATCCTGGCGGGTAAGGCCATATTCCAGCGAAAACGATTCGTCGTTGTCCAGAGCCGCCTGCACCTCAGCCAGGATCCGCTCACTGTCCTCTTCATCCATCAGGCTGGCGTAACTGGCCACCCGGTTATTGATAAGGTCCTCAGGCTCATAGCCGGTAAGGCGGGCACAGCCCTGGGATACGAACAGCATGGTCCAATGTCGGTCATACCGGCACCGATACGCCATACCGGGGAGGTTATCCATCAGGACCTGTAGCTGACGCTCCCGTTTGCGCAGGGCCTGGCGCTGATTGTGTTGCAGGGTGAGCAGGGCCCGGTCCTTGGTGAGCTGGCGCAGGAGCGCCACGAACAGCACCAGGCCCGTGGTCAGGACAAACAGGAAACCCTTCCAGGTCTGAACCAGGGAAAAGGTCTGAGGGTCGGGGAACCAGGCCTCGGCGGCGGTATCGGAAAACGCAATCCACGCGAAGCCGGCAATCAGATAGACCAGCGCAGCCCAGCCAGCCCGCCGCAGGGGTGTCCGGTTATCGTTCAATCTGTTCATTCCTTGAGAGTCTGGCCGCGAAGGCTCCACGAACACACGGCCATCGGTGTTTGGACATTTATAATGTACGAAAAATAGTCATAACGGGACGTTAAGTCGAGCGACAAATGTCATCCCTGGTAAAATCGGCGGAGCACTATGACCTGCCTCTGGCCCGGAGCAGTTGTTGCAGTGCCGGTTAGCTGCTTTAATTCCCGGTCTCTGTCCTCTTTCAGGAGCCAAGCATGACGCCTGGCATCAACGCTGCGCGCAAAGCCGCTGTGCCTCATACAATCCATGAGTACGAACACGATCCGGCGAACGAGAATTTTGGTACCGAGGCCGCCGAGAAAACGGGCGTGGCCCCTGCCCGGGTGTTCAAGACTCTGGTAGTGGCCATCGATGGCAAGGAACTGGTGGTGGGCATCGTGCCGGTGACTGCCATGCTCAACATGAAACTGATTGCCCGGGCCGCCGGTGGCAAAAAAGCCGGGATGGCTGACAAACAGTTGGTCGAGCGCACCACCGGCTATGTCCTGGGTGGTGTCAGCCCGCTGGGCCAGAAAAAAAAGCTGAAGACCATTATCGACGATTCGGCCCTGGGCTTCGACACCATCTTTGTCAGCGGAGGGCGAAGAGGGCTGGAGATTGAACTTGCGCCCCGGGACCTGGCCCACCTGACCAAAGGCTCTTTCGCTCCGCTGCATTCGCCTCCCCACCAGGAGTAACCTGTGAATCACGCAACGGATCTGCTACTGATCGGCGGCACCATGCTGCTGGCCCTGGCCGCACACGGCATCGGCCAGCGCATACACGTGCCCAGGGTCACCCTGTTGCTCTTGCTTGGCGCCCTCGCCGGACCGGAACTTCTGGATCTCCTGCCAACAGGTGCAGACGATCACTTCGGATTCATTACCCAGTTAACGCTTGCCATGGTCGGCTTCCTGCTGGGCGAGCGCATGGCCGTGAAGAACCTGGCGGAAGGCCGGGAGGCGGTGATCGTGAGCATTGCGGTCACGCTGGTAACGGCGGCATTTGTTGCCGTCGCAGTCTGGCTGGTTACCCGGAATCTTCCCGCTGCGCTGCTCCTCGGTTCCATCGCAACGGCAACAGCGCCGGCAGCAACACTGGATACGTTGAAGGAAGCGGGTGCCAACGGTCCGCTGACTCGGCTGGTGTTTCAGGTCGTCGCCATTGACGATGCCTGGGGCGCCATCCTGTTCAGTATCTGCCTGGTCGGTGCACAACTGCTGCTGGGCGATGGCGGTACCGGGCTTTCGACCCTCGGAATCGGTCTTCTGGATGTCGGCGGGGCGGTTCTGCTGGGCATTGTCCTGGGCCTGCCCATGGCTTGGCTCACAGGCCGGCTGCGGCCGGGAGAACCGATGTTGCTTGAGTCTGCCGGGTTTGTCTTCGTGGCCGCCGGCATCGCGTCGTTTCTTGGCCTTTCCTATCTGCTGACCTGCATGACCCTCGGCATCGTGGTCGCCAACCGGGCAAGGCATCATGTGCGCCCGTTCCGCTCAATTGAGGGGGTTTCCGAGCCGTTCCTGGCCCTGTTCTTCTTCATGGCCGGCTACCAGCTCGAGTGGGCCATGCTGCCAACCCTCGGTGCACTGGGCCTCGCCTATGTTGCCGCCCGGATTGCCGGCAGGTTGGCCGGCGGACGGTTCGGCGGCTATCTGGCCGGTTCTGCGCCTCATACCCGAAAACGGATCGGTGCCTGCCTGATGCCCCAGGCCGGCGTTGCCCTCGGCCTGGCACTGCTGGCCACAGAACGGCTACCGGAACTGACCTATATTCTGCCTCTGGTCATTGGCGCAACGGTGATCTTTGAGCTGGTGGGGCCGCCGCTCACGCTGATTCAGCTCAGACGAGCCGGCGAAACCGGCAAAGGCTATCAGGACGAACCGGACGACGACTGATCGTCCGGTACACGGCCATAAAAAAACCGGAGAACCCGCCAGGGTTGTCCGGTTTTTTGAATGCATCCGGATGTCAGTCCGGATGCTTCGAGGCTGACTTACTTCACAGATGCACGGGCATCCTCAAGGATGCTGTTCAGCGTGGCACTGGGCTGCATGATTTCGCAGACCTTTTCCATCGGCGGGTGGTAGTAGCCCCCGATATCGGCCGGATTGCCCTGAACCACGGTCATCTCCTCCAGGATCTTGTCCTTGTTCTCTTCCAGCTGTGCCGACAGCTTGGTGAAGAACTCCTTCAGATCCTTGTCGCTGTCCTGATTGGCCAGCTCTTCGGCCCAGTAACGGGCCAGGTGGAAGTGAGAACCCCGGTTGTCCAGTTCACCGGTCACACGGGACGGAGACTGGTTGTTTTCCAGCAGACGCTCGGTGGCCTTGTCCAGGGTCTGACCCAGCAGGCGCGCGCGCTCGTTGTTCTGCTTCTCGCCCAGCTCGTCCAGGGACACCGCTGTGGCCAGGAATTCACCCAGAGAGTCCCAACGCAGGTGGTTTTCCTGAATCAGCTGCTGCACGTGCTTGGGCGCGGAACCGCCGGCACCGGTCTCATACAGGCCACCGCCGTTAAGCAGCGGAACGATGGACAGCATCTTGGCACTGGTGCCCAGTTCCAGAATCGGGAACAGGTCAGTCAGGTAGTCACGCAGCACGTTGCCGGTGACGGAAATGGTGTCGAGGCCACGAATCAGGCGCTCCATGGTCCAGCGGATAGCGCGAACCGGAGACATGATGCGGATATCCAGACCTTCGGTGTCATGATCCTTCAGGTAGGTGTTCACCTTCTTGATCAGCTGGGCATCGTGAGCACGCTCATCGTCCAGCCAGAATACCGCCGGCATGCCGGTAGCACGGGCACGGTTGACCGCCAGCTTGACCCAGTCACGGATCGGCAGATCCTTGGTCTGGCAGGCGCGCCAGATATCGCCTGTCTCGACGTTATGCTCGGTCAGCACGGTGCCGTCTTCGGCAACGATGCGAACAACACCGTCTTCCTTGATTTCAAAGGTCTTGTCGTGGGAACCGTATTCCTCGGCTTTCTGCGCCATCAGACCAACGTTCGGTACCGTACCCATGGTGGTGGGATCGAAGGCACCGTGGGTCTTACAGAAGTTGATCACTTCCTGGTAGATGGTGGCGTAGGTGGACTCGGGCATGACCGCCTTGGTGTCCTTGAGCTTGTTGTCCCGGGCCCACATCTTGCCGGAGTTACGAATCATCGCCGGCATGGACGCATCAACAATAACGTCGCTGGGAACGTGCAGGTTGGTGATGCCCTTGACCGAATCCACCATGGCGATTTCCGGACGGTGCTCGTAACAGGCGTGCAGGTCTTCCTGGATCTGCTCCTGCTTGGATTCCGGCAGCTGCTTGATCTTCTCGACCACACTGGACAGACCGTTGTTCGGGTTTACGCCGATCTCGTCGAACAGCTCACCGTACTTGTCGAACAGGTCCTTGTAGAAAACCTTCACCGCGTGACCGAACACGATCGGGTGGGAGATCTTCATCATGGTGGCTTTCACGTGCAGCGAGAACATGACGCCGGTGTTCTCGCAATCAGCAATGGCGTCCTCGAAGAACTTGACCAGTGCCTTCTTGCTCATGAACATGCCGTCCAGCACTTCGCCTTCCTGCAGAGGCAGCTCGGATTTCAGAACGGTCTGCTTGCCCTGCTTGTTCTCGAACACGATGTTGACTTTGGTGGCCTTGTCCAGCGTTACCGACTGCTCGCTGGAGTAGAAGTCGCCGCCACGCATGTGTGCCACGTGGGTACGTGAAGCCGGGCTCCAGTCACCCATGGAGTGCGGGTATTTGCGGGCAAAGGCTTTTACCGCTGTCGGCGCACGACGGTCGGAGTTGCCTTCCCGGAGTACCGGGTTAACGGCACTGCCCAGAGCCTTGGCGTAACGGGACTGGATTTCTTTCTCTTCGTCTGTCTCAGGATTCTCTTTGTATTCGGGAAGTTTGTATCCCTGCTCGTTCAGCTCTGTGATAGCCGCCCGCAGCTGCGGAATGGACGCTGAGATGTTAGGCAGTTTGATGATGTTGGCGTCCGGGTCTTTGGTGTATTCACCCAGTTCGGCCAGGGCATCCGGAACCCGCTGATCTTCTTCAAGGTAATCCGGGAAGTTTGCCAGAATACGCGCCGCGAGGGAGATATCACTGGTTTCGAATTCAATACCAGCCGGCTTGGCATAGGTTTCCAGGATCGGAAGAAGCGACCGTGTCGCGAGGGCTGGTGCCTCGTCGGTCAGTGTGTAGACAATCTTGGCTTTGGATGATGTCATTTTCGTCCTCAGGCTAATGGGTGGGTTCAGGACGGTCATGGCAGGGTCAGGCGTCTTTTGAACGCATCGGCGTGCCATTGACTGATTCGGAACTTTTAATAGACCTACTAAGATACCATTTTCTACGTATTTTTGGTTACGATCTTAGTATAAGAACGGACTAAAAATGCCTGATCTTCGGTTACAAGACGATGAAATGGCGGGAATTTACGAAACTTTCTAACATTGGACATTCGGGTAGAGCGGCAGAGTAGGTCGGATTAGCCAACGGCGTAATCCGACAACCACCCTCAGATTTCAGACCTTCATTCGGGCAACAACCCAACCTCGGCCAACCGCTCCCGAATATGATCCAACGCCTCAGGATTCCCCAGAGCATCCCGGTTGTCGGCCTTTTTCGAGCCGTTGATCAACCGGGCCACCGCCAGTTCAACCTTCTTGCCACTGCGGGTGTAAGGAATATCGTTCACCTCCACAATGTGCTTGGGCACGTGCCGCGGGCTGGCGCCTTCGCGGATTCGGATTTTGAGCTGTTTCAGCAGGTCGTCGGTGATTTCCTGCCCGTCGGCCGGGACAATCAGCAGAACCACTTCCACGTCGCCATCGATCTGGCGTCCGACCACCAGGCTGTCTTTCACCTCGGCCACGGTTTCGACCTGGCGGTAGATTTCCGCGGTGCCGATTCGAACGCCACCCGGGTTCAGGGTGGCGTCAGAGCGACCATAGATGATGGCGCCGCCGTGCTCGGTGAATTCGATGAAATCACCGTGGGCCCAGACACCCGGGAAGGTGTTGAAGTAAGCGTCCTTGTAGCGTTCGTCTCCGGGATCCTGCCAGAAGCTGACGGGCATGGATGGCAGGGGCTGGCGGCAGACCAGCTCTCCCCGGCCTTCGCTGACCGGCTGGCCGTCGTCGCCGTAGGCCACGGCATCGACGCCCAGGAAACGGCACTGGATTTCGCCGCGACGCACCGGCAATAAAGGCGTTGAGCCCACGAAGCAGCCGCAGATATCGGTGCCGCCGGCGATGGAGCCAAGCAGGGCGCCGGGGGCGCCGTCGGTGTAGATCCAGTCATAGTCTTCCGGTAACAACGGTGAGCCGGTGGAGAACACTACCCGCAGTTTGCTCTGGTCCAGAGTTTTCGCGGGCTGGAGCTCGCCTTTCCGGCAGCCGGCGATGAATCTGGCGCTGGTGCCGAAGTGGGTGACCTTCTCTTCCGCCACGGTGTCCCAGAGGAAATTCAGACTTGGGTAACCCGGTGAGCCGTCAACGGTGATCACCGCCGCGCCGGTCATCAGTGCCGAGGCCTGCCAGTTCCACATCATCCAGCCACAGGTCGTGAAGTACAGGAACCGGTCCTCGGGACCAACATCGCCGTGCAGCATCAGTTCCTTGGCGTGGTTGACCAACAGGCCAGCATTGCCGTGAACGATGCACTTGGGTTTGCCCGTGGTACCGGAGGAATACAGGATATAAACCGGGTGGTCGGGGGGCAGCGGCGTGAACGAGGGTGCATTACCTTTGCCGTAGGCCAGTATGTCTTCCCAGGTGGTAACCAGGTCCCCTGCAATCGGGGGCTCGTCCGGCAACTGCTGGACACTGACAACCGATTTGAGAGTGGGCAGCCCTGCAATCAGCTCTGCAAAGTCCTGCTGGCGGGCGAACACCTTGCCGCCATAGCCGTAGCCATTCACCACGATCAGCGCTGCAGGTTCAATCTGGCCAAAGCGGTCGAGAATGGCCCCGATGCCGAAATCCGGAGAGGCGGAACTCCAGATGGCACCCATGCTTGTCGCTGCCAGCATACCAACAAGGGCTTCGTAGCCATTGGTAACAACGCCAGCCACACGATCGCCCTGTTGAATACCCTTGTCACGCAGGAAGGCTTCCAGGGCGCCCGCATCCGCTTTGAGTTGTGCGTAGGTGCGGCGCAGCACCGGCCGCGTTTCGCAGTAAGCGACGACCGCTTCCCGATCCGCGTGTTCACCATCCGCCAGCCGAAGCAGGTTGGCGGCAAAGTTCAATTTCATGCCCGGGAACCATTCGGCGCCCGGCATTTTACGCTTGCCCAGTACTTTCTCGGCCGGGGTATCGCAGACCAGGCCGCAGTAGTCCCAGATTTTCTGCCAGAAGGTTTCCAGCTCATCAATGGACCACTGGTGCAAGGCGTGGTAATCGGCAAAGGGCCCGAAGCCCTCCTGCTCCAGCCAGGTCTTGAACTGGCCCATGCGGGAATTGGCCAGGGTGTCTTCCGAGGGAGACCAGACTACCGGTGATTGCTCTGTGTTACTCATCCGTCTCTCCTGATTCTTACTGCATATGCCAGCCATGGCTGACCACGATGGATTGGCCAGTCAGCGCGGCGGAAGGGAAGGCGGCCAGATGGACGGCCAGTTCGGACACATCTTCCAGTGTCGTGAACTTTCCGTCCACCGTGTTTTTAAGCATCACTTTGCTGATCACCTCTTCCTCGGAAATACCCAGCTCCTTCGCCTGCTCGGGGATTTGCTTATCCACCAGCGGAGTGCGCACGAAGCCCGGGCAGATGATGTTGCTGCGCACACCGTACTCCGCACCTTCTTTGGCAACGGCACGGCAGAGGCCGAGCATGCCATGTTTGGCCGCCACATAAGGAGACTTCAGCGGTGAGGCTTCCAGGGAATGCACCGACCCCATGTAGAGCATGGTGCCGCCGCCATTCTCATACATCTGGCGAAGCGCCGCCCGGGTTACGAGGAAAGCGCCATCCAGGTGCACACTCATGACTTTGCTCCAGTCGGAGAACGCCAGTTTGTGCACCGGGTCGATGTGCTGGATGCCGGCATTGGCCAACGCGATATCCAGGCCGCCCCACTTTTCAACAATGGCAGCAACACCGTCATCAACAGCCTGCTCGTTTGTGACATCCATTGCCAGGGCCATGGCGGTGCCACCGGCTTTTTCGATGGCATCAACGGCTTCCTGGGCACTCTCCAGAGTCAAATCAGCTACCGCCACCCTGGCACCCTCGCGGCCGTATTGTTCGGCGATAGCCCGGCCGATGCCGCGGCCGGCACCAGTAATCAGGGCAATCCGGTTTTCCAGACGCATTGTTATTTTCTCCTTAGTCGTAAGCCACACTCGGCAGCCAGGTCGCGATTTCCGGAACCACGAACACAATGGCCAGAGCTACCAGCTGGATAATGATGAACGGAATAACGCCACGGTAAATATCGGTAACAGCGATCTCCGGCGGCGCCACACCCTTGATGTAGAACAGCGCGAATCCAACCGGCGGTGTCAGGAACGATGTCTGCAGGCACATGGCAAACAGAATGGTGAACCACACCAGATCAAAACCAAGCTGCTGCACTACGGGCGCCACCAGGGGCAGGATGATCAGAGTGATCTCCACCCAATCCAGGAAGAACCCCAGCAGGAAGACACCAAACAGGATGGTGAGAACCACGCCATAGGGTCCGAAAGGCAGACCCAGCAGGGCATCTTCGATCACCTGGTCGCCACCCAGGCCGCGCAGTACGACTGAGAAGGCGGTCGCGCCCAGGAAGATGGCGAAAATGAACGCAGCTGTTCGGGTGGTCTGCTGCATCGAAGAGTTGAGAACTTTCAGGTTCAGTCGACCGGACATCAGGGCCAACAGCAGAGCACCCAGCGCACCAACGCCAGACGCTTCCGTCGGTGTTGCTATGCCGGCGAAGATGGAGCCCAGCACACCCAGGATCAGTGCCGCCGTCGGCACAACGGCCTTGGCCACTTCCCAGACAATGCCCCAGGTTACTTTTTCGGTGCCCTCGGGTACCGGTGCAATACTGGGTTGCAGCATGGGACGGATAATAGCGTAGGCCACGTACATGGCGCCCAGCATCAGGCCGGGGAAGAACGCGCCCATGAACAGATCACCGACCGATGCCTCAGGAACCGCCAGGCGGTCAGCCATCAGAACCAGCATGATGGACGGGGGAATCAGAATACCCAGGGTCCCGGTGGCACAGGCCGTGCCCACGGCAAACCCCTTGTCGTACTTGTTCTGCATCATCACAGGCAGGGAAAGCATACCCAGAAGCACGACGGAAGCACCGATGATACCGGTGGTCGCAGCCAACAGTACGCCGATCACGATAACCGTGACAGCATAACCGCCGCGGACGGCACCAAACAGTTTGACCATGCTGTTCATCAGGCGCTCGGCCACACCGGACTGGTCAAGCATGATGCCCATGAAGATAAACATGGGCAGGGCCACAA
>CAZFQI010000007.1:0-3910 GCA_964520755.1 uncultured Marinobacter sp.
TCAACAAACGTCCGCAACTCCTCCAGCTCCAGCAACTTTTCCCGGGTATTGAAGTACAAACCCAACTCGAGTTCCGACCGGGCTTTGTGAATAGCGTTGTGGCAGGGACGGCACACCCAGAGCGTGCGGGTGATCAGGTCTTCCTTGGAGAACAGCTTCTGGAAGCGTTTTTTGCGGTGTAGATGCTTGGGGATCAGGTGGTGCCGGGTGAGCCTGGCAACCGGGCGTTCGCAGAGTTCACAGTTCTCTGGCTGGGGTGGGAGTTTGAGCATTGCGGAAATACCAGTCGGGTTTCGCCTTCGGCTCTACCCGACCTACTTTGTTTATGGCGAACGCCATGCACTCAGTGCATCAGGGTATAGAGCTTCCGGCGATAGGTCCGTACATCCGGGTTGTTGTTGCCCAGCTTGTCGAACAGCTCGATCAGGGTTGTCTTGGCCACTTCGTCCTTGTACTTGCTGTCTACCTGCATCAGGCGGATCAACAGGTCCATGGCCTCGGCGTTGTTTTCCTGTAATACGTGATGAAGCGCCAACTGGTGCAGTGCGTTCGGATCCTTCGGGTCCTGCTCCAGGGCCATTTCAAGATCTTTGACCGGCGGCAGCTCGGCAGACTGCCTCAGAAACTTGATCCGGGCCGCCAGCTGCTTGGCCTGGTGCTGCATCTTCTCTTCCGGGGGCAGGCTTTCCAGAACCTGTTCAGCCGTCTCCAGATCCCCCATTTCGGCCTTCAGCTGGGCCAGATCGATCAGGACCTTCAGGTTTTCCGGGTCTTCCTGGTTCATCTGGGACAGGATGGCCAGGGCACCTTCAACATCACCCTCTTCCCAGATCCGGTGCGCCTTGTCGTAGGGATCTTCCTTTGGCGCTTCCACATGCTTGTCCAGAACCTTGCGGATCTCGCTCTCCGGCAAAGCCCCGTTAAAGCCATCCACGGCCTGACCGTTCTTGACCAGGATTACAGTGGGCAGGCTGCGCACGCCCAGGCTGGATGTGAGCTGCTCCTGCTCATCGGCGTTAACCTTCGCCAGCATAAACGCGCCCTGGTAATCGTCGGCAAGCTTCTCCAGTAGCGGCATCAACTGCTTGCAGGGAGCGCACCACTCGGCCCAGACATCTACCAGAATGGGTGTGCTGGCAGAGGCTTCCATAACCTTCTGCTGGAAGTTTTCCATGGTGGCTTCAAAGATGTAGGGAGAATTGCTCATGCAGGGCACCTGAAAAAGTCGAATGAAACGTTGCGAACTGTGTGAGGACATGGGGCCGATTCCGGGAAAATCAAGCAACAACTGGCGAGGGCCAACTCCTTGAAATCACCGTATCTGCCGTTAGATAGCTAGTAGACAATGCTCCGGGGCGACTATCCAGCAAACCGTCCTGGACTGATTCACAACCTTTCCGGATGGATGCTCGCGGCATGAATGATGAGACGCAACACGATTCACTTGAGGAATTCGAAGAGGACGTGACTGAATACATCGGCAAGGACGAACACAGCAAAAGTCTCGCCCTGCCCCAGCAGATGATGCCCCGGCGCATGTATGTGCTGCCGGTTTCCAATCGCCCTTTCTTCCCCGCCCAGGTTCAGCCAGTGGTGGTGAACCAGAATCCGTGGCAGGAAACCTTGAAACGGGTCGGCGAAACTGACCACAAGGTGATGGGGATTTGCTTTGTGGAAGAGCCGGAGGCAGAAGACGGCACACCCGCCAGCGAACAACTGGAAACCGTGGGCTGCGCCGTTCGCGTGCATCAGGCCCAGAATGACAGCGGCAAGGTCCAGTTTATCGCCCAGGGCCTTCAGCGCTTCCGGATTGTCCAGTGGCTGCGCCGCAAGCCGCCATACCTGGTGGAAGTTGAATACCCGGCAGAACCGGACGAAGACGCTGACGAGCTCAAAGCCTACACTCTGGCCATCATCAGCGCGATCAAGGAGCTGCTGCGCACCAATCCGCTCTATGGCGAAGAGGTAAAGCAGTATCTGTCCCGGTTCGGGCCGGATGACAGCTCCCCCCTTGCCGATTTCGGCGCCTCCATGACCAGCGCCCCGGGCAAGGAACTCCAGGATGTGCTCGACACCGTTCCCCTGCTCCGCCGTATGGAGAAGGTGCTGCTGCTGATGCGCAAGGAACAGGAAGTGGCCCGACTGCAATCGGAAATCAGCGAAGAGGTAAATGCCAAGGTCCAGAAGCACCAGCGGGAGTTCTTCCTGAAGGAACAGCTGAAAGTGATCCAGCGCGAGCTGGGCATGGCCAAGGACGACAAGACAGCCGATGTGGAACGTTTCCAGCAGCGCATGGATGAGCTCAACCCGCCCGAGGCTGTTCAGGAGCGCTTCCGGGATGAAGTCGAAAAACTGCAGGTTCTGGAGCAGGGGTCGCCGGAATATGGCGTCACCCGCAATTACCTGGACTGGCTGACCCAGGTGCCCTGGGGTGTTCACTCGGAAGACCACTTCGACCTGACCGAAGCCCGCCGAATACTGGACCGTGATCACGACGGTCTGGACGATGTAAAAGACCGCATCGTCGAGTTCCTGGCCGAGGGTACCTTCAAGGGCGAGGTCAGCGGCTCAATCCTGCTGCTGGTGGGCCCGCCGGGCGTGGGTAAGACGTCGATTGGCCATTCCGTAGCGGATGCGCTGGGGCGGCAATTCTACCGTTTCAGCGTTGGCGGCATGCGGGATGAAGCTGAAATCAAGGGTCACCGCCGCACCTACATCGGCGCCATGCCGGGCAAGTTTGTCCAGGCATTGAAAGATTCCAAGGTGGCGAACCCGGTCATCATGCTGGATGAGATTGACAAGATCGGTGCGTCCTTCCAGGGCGATCCGGCCTCGGCCCTGCTGGAAACCCTGGATCCGGAGCAGAACCGAGAATTCCTGGACCACTATCTGGATGTCCGCATGGACCTGTCCAAGGTTTTGTTCATTTGTACCGCCAACCAGCTGGATACGATTCCGCGGCCACTGCTCGACCGCATGGACGTGATTCGTCTGTCCGGGTACATCGGGGAAGAAAAGCTGGCCATCGCCAAACACTACTTGCTGCCCAGACTGCTGAAGCGAGCCGGGTTGCTGAAAAAGCAGTTCAACATCACCGACGCGGCGATCAGGCAGGTTATTGAGGGCTATGCCCGCGAAGCTGGCGTGCGGAGTCTGGAAAAGCTGCTGCACAAAATTATGCGCAAGGGCATCGTAAAGCTGCTGGATAATCCGGACCAGCCGGTAAAAGTGGGCGTCTCGGATCTGCAGAGCTATCTGGGGCAGCCCTCATTCAAGAAGGAAAAATCACTCAAAGGCACCGGTGTTGTGACCGGCCTGGCCTGGACCGCCATGGGTGGTGCCACCCTGAGTATCGAGGCATCCAGGATTCACAGCTCCCAGCGCGGCTTCAAACTGACCGGTCAGTTGGGGGATGTGATGAAGGAGTCCGCCGAGATCGCCTACAGCTATGTGTCATCCAACCTCAGACGCTTCAAGGGCGACCCGACCTTCTTCGACAAATCCTTCGTGCATCTGCACGTACCCGAGGGCGCCACGCCCAAGGACGGCCCCAGCGCCGGCGTCACCATGGCCACCGCACTGCTGTCCATCGCCCGCAAGGAAGCGCCGCAGCAGAACATCGCCATGACCGGTGAGCTCACGCTGACCGGACAGGTTCTGCCGGTGGGCGGTATTCGCGAGAAAGTCATTGCGGCGCGGCGGCAGAAAATCAGTAACCTGATCCTGCCGGAAGCGAACCGGGGGGACTATGAGGAGCTGCCGGAGTATCTGAAGGAGGGGCTGTCGGTGAATTTTGCCAAGCACTACAATGATGTGTTCCAGGTGTGCTTTGGGAATAAGCCCAAGAGTGGGTCTTCGGTGCATTAATTAAAGCGGGATTGTCGGATTACGCTTCGCTAATCCGACCTAC
>CAZFQI010000007.1:4010-61062 GCA_964520755.1 uncultured Marinobacter sp.
GTCGGATTACGCTTCGCTAATCCGACCTACGAGTTTGGATAGCTGATTTGTAGGTCGGATTAGACCCAACGGGTCGTAATCCGACACCATTGCTCAGGCTTTCTCTTTCCACCCGTCGTCCTTCAGAACCGACCCCACGGTCAGCACCGGTGACGCATCAATGTCATCGGCATCCATCATATTGGCCACTCGCTGCAGCGAGGCCAGAATCATGGTCTGCTCCCATTCCGCCAGGCTCTGAAATTTCTGGATGAAATCCTCCTGCAGCGGATTCGGCGCCCGGGCCAGGAGATCTGCACCCTCATCGGTCAGGTGGGCATGCACCTTGCGCTTGTCCTGGGTGCTGCGTACCCGGTAAACCAGATTCCGATGCTCCAGGCGGTCCAGAATCGTCGTTACCGTTGCCTGGCTCAGGCTCACCTTTTCGGCGATGGTACCGATGGTCACTTCACCGAGATCCCGAATCGTTCTCATGATCAGCAGCTGTGGCCCAGTCAGTCCGGCATGCTTGCTCAGGCGTTTTGAATGAAGGTCTGTTGCCCGGATTACGCGCCTGAGCGCCACCAGTACATCTTCATAACTGTTCACAGCATTACTCCACTTCGGCATCGGGAATTTATTTATACCCCTAACTATTAGAGGTCTTTGTACCGTAAATTGCAAGCCAGGGAGATTCCCTGCGTTTTTTCAGCTACGCACTATGCTAAGGTCACGAACTTGTTCCATTTCCGACAGACGGACGGATTGCGCCCGATGATCAAGTATTTTCTGCCCTTCCTTTTGATGATGACACTCACCGGCACACTTTACGGCCAGGACGACCTGGGGCCGGAGAAAGAACTCACCGCGGAAGACGTGGAGGAGAGCATCAAGACACTGGAAGAGCCCATGTACACGCCTTTCGTGGAACTGTATCTGCTGGAGGAGAGCAAGGCGCTTCGCAAGGAAATGCAGAACACCCGGGCAGAACTTATCGAAAAGGTGGTAGACAAGGAACTGTCCGTTGCCGACAAAACCATGTCCTATGCCACCGACACCGTTACCTACTTCTTTTACCTGATCGCCGGCGCCACATCCATTCTCGTGGTGATCGGCTGGAACTCCATCCGGGATATGCGCAACCAGCTGACCAGCCTTGCGGAAAAGCGGGTCAACGAGCTGGTCATCGAATATGAGAAGCGGCTCGAATTCATCGAAGAGCAGTTGAAGCAGAAATCCGACATTATCCACCAGAACCAGGCCGAGATTGAGCGCACCAACGAAGTGCATTCATTGTGGCTTAAAGCCAGCCAGGAAACCTCACAGCAGAACAAGATCTCCGCCTACGATCAGATTCTGGATCTTCGCCCGGATGATGTGGAAGCTCTGAGCTACAAAGCCGACGCCGTTCTGGAAATGCAGGAACCGCTCTGGGCCATCAGTCTCTGCCAGCGCGCACTGAAGCTTGCACCGGATAATGGCCACGCGCACTACCAGTTGGCATGCGCCTATGCGGAAATCGGCCGGTGGGAAGATGCTGTCAGCACCTTGAAGAAAGCTATTGAAATTTCGGAGGCATACCGCGACGATGCTTCCGTAGACGTGAGTTTTGATCAGCTACGCGAACATGAGAGCTTCCGCGAGCTGATCTACCAGGATGAAGAAAACAGCACGGATGCGTGACACCGCTCAGAGCGGCACGGGATTTGCCTCTTCAGACAGGCCCGTGTTCCGGACCAAACCCCAGACTCATCCGCTTGACAAGCAGCGGACTGTGGTGTTTGTTTAACTCTCTGAGAACACAAGAATAACCCTGAAATAAAACAGGACAGACTCAATGAGAACTTCAGTAAAAAAACTCGTAACTGCTGTTAGCACTTCCGTAGCCCTGATGGGCGCCGGCCACGCCGCTGCTGAAATCCAGATCGGTATCGCCGGCCCCATGACTGGCCCCGTTGCCCAGTATGGTGACATGCAATTCTCCGGTGCCCGCATGGCGATCGAACAGATCAACGCCAACGGCGGTGTCATGGGTGAAGAACTTGTTGCCGTCGAGTACGACGACGTGTGTGACCCGAAGCAGGCTGTAACCGTTGCCAACAGCCTGGTTAACGATGGCGTACGCTTCGTGATCGGTCACCTGTGTTCAAGCTCCACCCAGCCCGCCTCTGACATCTACGAAGACGAAGGCATCCTGATGGTGACTCCGGCTTCTACCAGCCCGGAAATCACCGAGCGTGGCTATGAACTGGTGTTCCGTACCATCGGCCTCGACAGCATGCAGGGCCCGGTTGCAGCCAACTACATTGCTTCCCAGAATCCTGAGCGTGTCGCTATTGTTCACGACAAGCAGCAGTACGGTGAAGGCATTGCCACTGCGGTTCGTGACACCCTGAAGGACGCCGGCGTTGAAATTGCCATGTTTGAAGGCATCACTGCCGGCGACAAGGACTTCTCATCGCTGGTTACCAAACTCAAACAAGCTGATGTGGACTACGTCTACTACGGCGGTTACCACCCGGAACTGGGTCTGATCCTGCGCCAGGCAAACTCTGCTGATCTGGATGCCCGCTTCATGGGCCCCGAGGGCGTGGGTAACAAGGACATCAACACCATCGCCGGCGAAGCCGCCGAAGGCCTGCTGGTAACCCTGCCGCCGGCATTTGACCAGAAAGCCGAAAACCAGGCACTGGTTGAAGCGTTCGAAGAGAAAGGTGAGGATCCCTCCGGACCGTTCGTTCTGACCTCCTACACCGCTGTCCAGCTGGTTGCCGAAGGCATTGAAGCCGCCGGCTCCACCGATCCGTTCGACGTTGCTGCCGCCCTGCGCGAGGGCACCTTCCAGACTCCGATCGGCACCGTTGAGTACGACAAGTCCGGCGACATGAAGTCGTTCGAGTTTGTTGTGTACGAATGGCATTCAGATGGAAGCAAAACTCCGGTAAACTGAGCCAAAATCGTTAACAAACGGTAATCATGAGAGCACCTTCTCACCGCGATCCGGGAGAAGGTGTTTTTCTAGGCTCCTGTTGATCCTCCCCCACTTCCTGCCCGGATATCCCGGGCGTGGGGTGTGGTAGCGGAGGGAGCAGGCTTTCGGAGTCCCATAACAATGCAAGACCTCCTGTACTTCTCACAGCAGCTCATTAACGGGCTGACGATCGGGAGCACCTATGCCCTGATCGCCATCGGCTACACGATGGTTTACGGCATCATTGGCATGATCAACTTTGCCCATGGTGAAATCTACATGATCGGTGCCTACACGGCGCTGATTGCCATTACCGGCCTCGCCGCCCTCGGCCTTGCCTGGCTACCGCTGATACTGATTGTCGCCCTGCTTTGTGCCATGATCGTCTCCAGCTCCATGGGCTGGGCGGTGGAACGGGTTGCTTACCGGCCAGTGCGGGGGCGTCATCGCCTGATCCCGCTGATCTCCGCCATCGGGATGTCCATTTTCCTGCAGAACTACGTGCACCTGGCCCAGGGTTCCAGGAACATCGGCTTTCCGGCGCTGATCGACGGCGGGTTCAACTTCGGTTCCGGTGACGGCTTCCAGATGTCCCTGTCCTATATGCAGATCACCATCTTTATCACCACGCTGATCTGTATGACAGCGCTGTCGCTGTTCATCTCCCGGTCACGGACTGGTCGCGCCTGCCGCGCGGTGTCGCAGGACCTGGGCATGGCGAGCCTGCTTGGCATCGATACCAACCGCATCATTTCGGCAACGTTTGTGATCGGTGCTGCCCTGGCTGCCGTTGCCGGTCTGCTTCTGGGCATGTACTACGGCTCGGTTGACCCTCTGTTCGGCTTTATTGCCGGCCTGAAAGCCTTTACCGCAGCGGTACTTGGCGGCATTGGCAGTATCCCTGGTGCGATGCTGGGCGGACTGATACTGGGTGTGGCGGAGAGCATGACGTCCGGCTACCTCAGCGGTGAATACAAGGATGTGATCTCGTTCAGCCTGCTGATCCTGATTCTGCTGTTCAAACCCACCGGCCTGCTCGGCAAACCGGAGGTTGAGAAGATCTGATGGCTGCTAATAATTTCCGACACGCGCTCTTCTGCGCGATCATTACACTGATCATTTCCTACCCGATCATCGGCTTCAATCTGGAAGCCCAGGGCATCAACGTAACCCTGACCGGGGCAGACGCCACCACCATTACCATGGTGTTCCTGGCTGCTGTAATCGTGTTCCTGTTCCAGTTGTTCCGAGAACAAGTGATGGGCGCGCTGCGAGGCATTCCGAGCCCGTTCCCCGAAGCCAAGAACGAGCCGATGGCGGAGAACAAGCGGGCAAAAATTGAATCCTGGGTGCTCACCGGCATTGTGGTTTTCGCCCTGTTCTGGCCCTTCCTTGTATCCCGCGGCTCCGTGGATCTGGCGACCCTGGTACTGATCTACATCATGCTGGCTCTGGGCCTGAACGTGGTGGTCGGCCTGGCCGGTCTTCTGGATCTGGGCTACGTGGCTTTCTACGCCGTGGGCGCCTACACCTTTGCGTTGCTTTCCCAGTATCTGGGTATCTCATTCTGGCTGGCCCTACCCATCGGCGCCCTGCTTGCCGCCCTGTTCGGCCTGGTGCTCGGCTTCCCGGTGCTCCGGCTACGGGGAGACTATCTGGCGATCGTGACTCTCGGGTTCGGTGAAATCATCCGGATCCTGCTGAACAACTGGACAACACTGACCGGTGGCCCCAACGGCATTGGTGGGATTCCCGATCCGACCCTGTTCGGTATGGAGTTCGGCCGTCGGGTGAAAGAGGAAGGCAACACCTCGTTCCACGAAACCTTTGGTATCGCCTACAGCGGTGAACACAAGGTCATCTTCCTGTACCTGATTGCCCTGGTTCTGGCCGTGTTCACAGCGTTGGTTATCCGTCGCTTTATGCGGATGCCGGTCGGCCGTGCCTGGGAAGCCCTTCGGGAAGATGAGATCGCTGCCCGGTCCCTGGGTCTGAGCCGCACGGCAGTTAAGCTGTCCGCCTTCACCATTGGCGCATTCTTTGCCGGTTTCGCCGGAACGGTGTTCGCCTCCAAGCAGGGCTTTATCAGCCCGGAATCGTTTGTCTTCCTGGAATCGGCCATCATCCTGGCCATCGTGGTACTCGGGGGCATGGGCTCCCAGATCGGCGTGGTACTGGCGGCAATCGCCGTAACCATCCTGCCGGAACTGGCCCGCGAGTTCTCTGAGTACCGGATGCTGATCTTCGGTGCCGCCATGGTGCTGATGATGGTCTGGCGTCCGCAGGGCCTGATGCCCATGCGCCGCATTCATATTGAACTGAAAAAGCAGGAGTGACAGACGATGCTTGAAGTACAGAATCTGTCCATGCGCTTCGGCGGCCTGCTGGCGGTAGACGAAGTGTCTCTGGACGTTCAGGAACACGAGATTGTGTCCATCATCGGCCCCAACGGGGCCGGGAAAACCACCGTATTCAACTGCATGAGCGGCTTTTACAAGCCCACCGGCGGCAAGATCCTGTTTGAAGGTAGCGAAGTACAGGGCAAACCTGACTACAAGATCTCCCGGCTCGGCATGGTGCGCACCTTCCAGCATGTCCGGCTGTTCAGCCAGATGACCGTGGTGGAAAACCTGCTGGTGGCCCAGCACCGGCACCTGAATACCAACCTTATCTCTGGACTTCTGAAAACCCCGAACTACCGGGAGCGGGAGCAGAAATCCCTGGATCGCGCTGCCTACTGGCTCGATCGGGTAGGCCTGCTGGATCTGGCCAACCGGGAAGCCGGCAACCTGGCCTATGGCCAGCAACGGCGTCTGGAGATTGCCCGCTGCATGGTGACCGAGCCCAAGCTGTTAATGCTCGACGAGCCGGCAGCCGGCCTCAACCCGGCGGAAACCAAGGAACTCAACCAGCTGATCATCAGCCTCAAAGAGGACTACAACGTTTCCGTGGTGCTGATTGAGCACGACATGAGCCTGGTAATGGATATCTCCGACCGGATCAACGTCATCAACCAGGGGCGCCCCCTGGCCAGTGGCACACCGGAGGAAATCCGCCAGAACGACGACGTGATCAAAGCCTATCTGGGCGAGGCCTGAGGTAAACACATGCTAGTACTAGAAGATGTCCATACCCATTACGGCAAGATCGAGGCCTTGCACGGGGTGTCTGTCGAAGTCAAAAAGGGTGAGATCGTTTCACTGATCGGCGCCAACGGCGCCGGCAAGACCACTCTGCTGATGACCGTGTGCGGTAACCCCCGGGCCAGCTCAGGACGCATTTTCCTGGAGGGCCGGGAAATCACCAACGAATCCACAGCGCAGATCATGCGCTCTGGCATCGCCATTGTCCCGGAGGGGCGTCGGGTGTTCTCAGGCCTGACCGTGGAGGAAAACCTCCACATGGGTGGGTTCTTCAACACCAAGGCCGAAATCCGCAAGAGCCAGCAACACGTCTACGAGCTCTTCCCCCGCCTTAAGGAACGCGAGCAACAGCGTGCCGGCACCATGTCCGGCGGCGAGCAGCAGATGCTGGCCATCGGGCGGGCACTGATGAGCCGGCCCGAGATGATCATCCTTGATGAACCATCTTTGGGCCTCGCACCGCTGATCATCAAGCAGATCTTCGAGATCATCGGCCAGCTCCGCGAGGAAGGCATCACCGTGTTCCTGGTTGAGCAGAACGCCCACCAGGCACTGAATCTGGCCGACCGGGGCTATGTGCTGGAAACCGGCAAGATTCGCCTGCACGACACGGGCAAGAATCTGCTGGAAAACCCGGATGTCCAGAACGCCTACCTGGGCGGTTAATCAAAACCTCCTGAAGGCAGGGTCAAAACCGGTGCGTGGCAACATGCACCGGTTTTTTTGTGGGCCGAATCAATTACTCACCAATCTTTAAACTTGCGTTAGCGGGAGATCAACTATACTCAAACCAACGGTCAACCTGTCTCCACAAGACCAGTCAGGGCCGTTTTCACAATGCTGCTCCACGTCAGGGGCAGCATTGTGTATTGCGACGACAGCTTTAAACCACAGAAAGGAGTGGATAATGAAAAAACTGATCGCAGGCGCAATTCTTCTTGGTGCTTCCTCCATGGCCTTTGCCCAGCCGGGCTGTGGTGTAGGCGCCATGATCTGGAAAGGACAATCCGGCGTTGCCCCCCACGTACTGGCTGCAACCACTAACGGTACCTTTGGTAACCAGACCTTCGGTATGACCACGGGCACCCTTGGCTGCCAGACCAATCAGTCTGTTCAGTCCATGGCCATGTACATGGACAGCAACATCGATAAGGTTGCCCGGGACATGTCCCGTGGTTCCGGCGAGAACCTGGACACCATGGCCGTTCTTCTGGGCGTCGACGAAGCTGACCGCGACACCTTCCGAAAGGTGCTGCAGGACAACTTTGCCACCATTTTCCCGAGCTCTGACACCACCTCCGGTGAAGCCGTGGACGCTATCGTCGCGCTGCTGGAGAAAAACGAGTCGCTCAGCAAGTACGTAGCAGCCTGATCAAGACTCATTGAAGGAACTCTCAGGCGCCAGGGACGGCGCATCGTTCCAACTTCCCGTTCAACCCTGGATGCAGCACTCACCCATGGGCAACATGCTTCGCATTGGGCCAGCCCTGATCTGGCTCGCAGTCAGCCTGCCAACCCTGGCCAATTCGGCTGAAAACATATCCGAGCTCCACCTTGACCCCGCCTGGCTCACACTTGTTCACTATCACCCCGACACGCTTGGCAATGGGTACACCAGTCAGGCGGACGATCCGGCCTTTTTTCTCAGTGACAATGGCAAACATTCGCCAAAGGCGGAGCTGAAAGCAACTCTCGAAGCCATCCAGAAGCCCGGCGAGGGTGACGAGCACCCCCGATGTCGGTTCCCTGCCCGCGAGACCTGGCTTCGTCAGCAACTGGACCTGTCGCTACCGGACATTGAGTGCCCCGGTTATCAGGAATGGTCAGAAACCCTGAACACCGAGACAGTGACGCTGGTGTTCGCCGCCTCTTACCTGAACAGTCCTTCATCCATGTTCGGACATACCTTTCTGCGCCTTGACCCACCGCAGGATGATGAAGAGACCAACCTGCTGTTGGCAAACACAATTTCCTATGCCGCCGATGCCGCGGCCCACGACAGTGAACTCCTGTTCGCCTACAAGGGCATTTTCGGCGGCTATCCCGGGATCACCAGCGTCCAGCCTTACTATGAGAAAATCCGTTTGTATTCGGACATCGAGCATCGGGACCTGTGGGAGTACAAACTGAACCTCACACAGGACGAAGTGGACATGATGATCGCCCACGCCTGGGAGATCAGAGATCGCAATTTCGACTATTACTTCTTCGACGAAAACTGCGCCTACCGCCTGTTGGCACTGATCGATATCGCGCGCCCCGGCACCGATCTTCTCGGCGAAGTGAGCACTCACGCGATACCCTCAGACACCGTGCGCTGGGTAGTGGACAAGGATCTGGTCAGCGACGTGTATTACCGGCCTTCGGCCGCCACCTCCGTGGCTCACAGCCTTTCGACCTTGCCCGATGACCACCAGACTCTCGCGGCGGCGGTCGCCAACGGCTATGTTGCCGCCGATTCCGAGGATGTGGCTTCCCTGCCGCCCGAACAGCGGGCCCATGTTCTGGATGCGACCTACGATTATGTTCGCTACAAGAGCGAGGCCGACGGCTGGCCCCGTGAAATCGCCGCACCACTCTCCCATGACCTGTTGAGAGAGCGCAGCCGGATCAACAACGTCGCTCCTCCGGAAGACCCGCCAGAACCGGTTGTCAGAGACGACCAGGGCCACGACACCTTCCGCCTGAGCCTCGGGGCTGGCCAGCAGGCCCACAGGGAATTCACCCAGTTGACCCTGCGCCCGGCCTACCATGACGTCCTGGACCCGCCGGCCGGCTACCGCACCGGCGCCCAGCTTCAGTTCCTGAGGCTGGATGCGCGCCTGTATACAGACAACAACGAGCTTCAACTGGAACAGCTGACCGGCGTGGAAATCCGCTCGTTAAGCCCGCGGAACGCATTTTTCTCGCCGCTGTCCTGGCAGGTAGGCTTTGGTGGCCGCCGGACCGACACCGGCACCGACCGTGTCCTGACGCCCTATCTTGAGGGCGGGGCCGGGGGCAGTTGGAGCCTGGGCCATCAGACCCAGGCCTTTGCGATCGCCACTGCAGACCTGGAAATCGACGACGACCTGCGCCGGGGCTACGATGCGGCTCCAGGCGCGGATATCGGCCTGCTCCACCAGAACAACCGGTTCAGCCTGCTCGCCGGCGCCAAGACCAAGGCCTGGATCGTCAGCAGCCAACACCGACAGGACCAGCTTTACGCCAAAGCCAACTGGCACATCGGCCGGGAGTTCAGCCTGTTTGCCGAATTCAGCCGGGAAGACCACTACGACAGGTACCAGAGCACATGGCACGCCGGACTCCACGCCTACTTCTGACCGTCGCCAACGCCCGGCTGCCCGGACTTCTGGCTGCACTTCTCCTGCTGTCCGGTTGCAGTAGCGTTTTCTTCTACCCGGACCGGGTCACCTACATCACCCCGGACCGCCTGAACCTCGAATACGAGGACGTCTTTATCGACACCGCAGACGGCGAAACCCTCCACGGCTGGTGGTTACCTGCAGAAGCTCCTGAGACAAACGCCAGAGGCACGGTCTACTTCCTCCACGGCAACGCCCAGAACATCAGCAGTCACATCCTCAACGTCGCCTGGCTGCCCGAGAGAGGCTACAACGTCTTCACCATCGACTACCGGGGCTATGGCAAATCCACCGGCGACCCGGACATTGAAGGTGCCCTGCACGATGTTGAGACCGGCCTGCGTTGGCTGGTTGAGCAGCCAGAAGTGAGTGAACGGCCTCTGTACATTCTGGGCCAGAGCCTCGGCGGTGGACTGGGCATCGCACTGGCCAGCGAATGGACCCAGAGGGAAGAACAGCCACGACTGGATGGTGTCATTCTGGACGGCACATTTTCAGGCTTCCGTAGAATCGCCCGGGAGAAACTGGGGGAATTCTGGCTTACCTGGCCGTTGCAGATTCCGTTGAGCTGGACCATTCCAGAAGACTACGAAGGCGTGGATCATATTTCGCGGATCAGCCCGGTTCCGGTGATGGTGATTCACAGTGTGCGGGACGGAATTATTCCGTTTCATCATGGGGAGGCGCTTTACGAAGCCGCAGAGGAGCCCAAGGAGTTTTTGCAGACGGATACGCCTCATGGGGCGACGTTTGTTATTCCCGGGTATCGGAGGGAAATGATTCGGTTTATGGAAGGTGGAGAATAGAATCCTGGTTTTGTCGGATTACGCCTTTGGCTAATCCGACCTACGTTTTTTTTCAGAAGTTACCTCTTAAGCCGAGGCGGGTGTTGGGACAGGCTTTTCAAAACTGTAGAGGGCCATGGATGGCCCGATTCAAGCGCACAGGGATGTGCTTGTAGCGTGTTTTGAAAAGCCTGTCCCAACAGCCGCTTGCACCGAACCCGAAGCAAAAGCAATAAAAAACCCGCCAATCCAGAGGAGCGGCGGGTTTTTCTTTGTCGGATTACGCCTTCGGCTAATCCGACCTACCTTTTAAGGAAAGTTCCCTTAGGCAGAGAAATCGGTCGGCTGGTCGCCTTCCTTGATTTCCTTCATGGACAGCTTCACGCGACCACGGTTGTCCACATCCAGGACCTTCACCAGAACTTCCTGACCTTCGCTCAGCTCGTCAGTCACGTTCTCGATGCGGCGATCAGAGATCTGGGAAATGTGCACCAGACCATCCTTGCCAGGCAGGATGTTAACGAAGGCACCGAAGTCCACAATGCGCTCAACGCGGCCCTTGTAGATAGCACCCACTTCGATCTCTGCGGTGATTTCCTTGACCCGGTTCACTGCCGCCTGGGCAGCTTCCTGGTTGTCGGCGTAGATCTTCACGTTGCCGTCATCATCCAGATCGATGGAGGCGCCGGTTTCGTCACAGATCGCGCGGATAACAGAGCCGCCCTTACCGATAACGTCACGGATCTTCTCCGGGTTGATCTTGATGGTGGTGATGCTCGGCGCGCGGGCAGACAGTTCGGCACGGGGGGTAGAAATGACCTTGTTCATCTCGCCCAGGATGTGCAGACGCGCTGCGTGTGCCTGCTCAAGCGCAAGCTCCATGATCTCGTCGGTGATGCCGTTGATCTTGATATCCATCTGCAGGGCGGTTACGCCCTCCTGAGTACCGGCAACCTTGAAGTCCATGTCGCCCAGGTGATCTTCGTCACCCAGGATGTCAGTCAGGACCGCGAACTTGTCGCCTTCCTTGACCAGACCCATGGCAATACCGGCTACCGGCGCCTTGATGGGTACACCGGCGTCCATCAGTGCCAGGCTGGAGCCACAGACAGAAGCCATGGAGCTGGAACCGTTGGATTCAGTGATCTCGGAAACCGCACGGATGGCGTAGGGGAACTCCTCAATGGTCGGCATAACCGCCAGAACACCACGCTTGGCCAGGCGACCGTGACCAACTTCGCGGCGACCCGGTGTGCCAACACGACCAGCTTCACCTACGGAGTACGGAGGGAAGTTGTAGTGGAACAGGAACGGGTCCTTACGCTCGCCTTCCAGCGCATCAATGATCTGCACATCGCGGGAGGTACCCAGCGTGGTGGTCACGATGGCCTGGGTCTCGCCACGGGTAAACAGGGCCGAACCATGAACACTGGGCAGAACGCCCACTTCAATTTCGATCGGACGCACGGTTTTGTTGTCGCGACCGTCAATCCGCGGCTTGCCGTCGATAACCTGCTGGCGTACAACGTTTTTCTCGATCTTTCCGAAGTACTTTTTGACTTCGTCTGCAGAAGGCTGACCTTCCTCTTCGCCGGCCAGCTTCTCGACGGCTGCGGCTTTGACCTCACCCAGGCGCTCGTAACGGGCCATCTTGTCACGGATGCCATAGGCTTCCTCGATGGCGCCGGCGAACTCCGCCTTGATCGCGTTCAGCAGTTCGGTATTTTCCTGCTCCGGCTGCCAGTCCCAACGAGGCTTGCCGATTTCTGCGGCAAATTCCTTGATGGCGCTTACGGCCGTCTGCATTTCCTGGTGACCGTACAGAACACCGCCCAGCATCTGGTCTTCGGTGAGGCCCTTGGCTTCAGACTCAACCATCAGAACCGCATCTTCGGTGCCGGCAACAACCATGTCCAGCAGGGAGGTTTGCAGCTCTTCGAAGGTCGGGTTCAGGAAGTAACCGCGCTCATTGGTGTAGCCCACACGGGACGCACCAATGGGGCCATCGAACGGGATACCGGAGATGGAAAGCGCCGCAGAAGCAGCCAGCATCGCAGCGATATCCGGATCCTGGTTCTTGCTGGAGGACATAACCGTGGTGATGACCTGAACTTCGTTCATGAAGCCGTTCGGGAACAGCGGACGAATCGGACGGTCGATCAGGCGGGAGGTCAGGGTTTCCTTCTCGGAAGGACGACCTTCGCGCTTGAAGAAGCCACCGGGGATTTTACCCACGGCGTAGGTCTTCTCGAAGTAGTTCACGGTCAGCGGGAAGAACGGCTGGCCGGGCTTCGCTTCCTTGGCGCCAACAACGGTACCGAGAACGGAAATATCATCCACGGTTACCAGTACGGAACCGGTTGCCTGACGGGCAATACGGCCGGTTTCCAGAGTGACGGTCTTGCCGCCAAGCTCAAATGATTTCTTGAAAGGTTTCAGATCCACAAAAAACTCCTGGTCTATCTGTTCCAGATTGATTCGTTCCGGGCGCCCCTGCGCTCGAAACCATAGGTCTGCAGATGATGTGCTGTGGACTGAAGAGCAACCCGTCTGAAAGCTAACAGGCTGTTGCAAAACCCCGGTCTGGGAGGCGGCGGTTACAGAGGCCGCCAGGCCCGGGCTTTTCAACAACCTGCTATCAATTTCGGCTTTCCATTACGACAGGGAATCCTTCGAACACACAGACAACCCAACTGCAGTGGGAGAAAAACACAACCAGCAGACCCCGCTAGGGGCCTGCTGGTTGACGGCTGCCACCGGAAACACCGGCACAGCCCTCAGGTCGTAGAGACCCGGATTTAGCGACGCAGACCCAGACGCTGGATGAGCTCCAGGTAACGGTCGGCGTTCTTGCGCTTGAGGTAGTCCAGCAGCTTACGACGCTGGTTAACCATCCGGATCAGGCCGCGGCGGGAATGGTGATCCTGCTTGTTGGCCTTGAAGTGATCCTGCAGCTTGTTGATGTTAGCGCTCAGCAGTGCCACCTGAACTTCAGGGGAACCGGTATCGCCATCACCTTGCTGAAAATCCTGAACGATCTGTGCTTTCTCGTTGGCAGAAAGTGCCATAACTCACCTCATTGTTTGCGATGCTTTCGAATACGGCCGAACCGCGCATCTCTACAGCCCGGCTAGACAGCGGCGCGCCTAACGCTTTCCGCTGCTCTTCACCAGTCGGCGTGGGACCAGATTGGTCTGCTCACCTTCCGGGAATGCTTCTGCCAGCCCCACGAAGCTTTCGTTAGCGCTCTCATTTGCATAGAGACGCACGAAGCCTTCATAGGCCCGACCCGGTATTCTAACCGGTTGTCCGTTCAAGATCGATACCAGCGCCTGCCCCGCCAGACGGTGCTCGGGGAACATGGACAGCGCGGCATCCGGCGCCACGAGCAGACCATCGAGGCTTTCACCCCGTTCGCGCATCGCCTCAAGATCGCTCACCGCATGGGCGTTGGCCAGGGTAAACCCGGAGGCCATGGTGCGGCGCAATGCTGTTACATGGGCACCGCAACCCAGGGCTTCACCAATATCCTCAACCAGTGAGCGAATGTACGTACCCTTGGTGCAGCTGACCGCGATATCGAGCTCATTGTCGCGAATATCCAGGAGGGTCAGTTCGTAGATGGTCACCGGCCTTGCCGGACGTTCCACCTCGATCCCTTCCCGAGCATATTCGTAGAGCGGACGCCCCTTGTGCTTGAGCGCCGAATACATGGAGGGAACCTGCTGGATTTCACCCCGGAAACCGTCCAGTACGGGCTCCAGCACATCGGCTGTCAGACCCTCGGGTGCAGGTTTCTCGGCAACCACGGCGCCCTCACTGTCACCGGTTTCGGTTCGGACTCCGAGCCGGGCGGTGGCAATGTAGGCCTTGTCGCTGTCGAGCATCATCTGGGAAAACTTGGTCGCCTCACCAAAGCACAGCGGCAGCACGCCGGTGGCCAGGGGGTCAAGGGCGCCGGTGTGGCCCGCCTTGGCGGCCCCGAACAGGCGCTTGACCTGCTGCAGTATGCCGTTAGAGGTAACTCCGACCGGCTTGTCGATAACCAGAATACCGTTAACGTCACGGCCTTTGCGTCTGCGGCTCAAGCGTTACGCTCCGGATCGTCCTGATCGTCCTCTTCATTCCGGTCCACGGCCGGCTTGTCGCCAACCGCTTCGCGAATGAGGCTATCCATCTTGCGACTGTAGCCCTGCAAGGTGTCGAAGTGGAACCGCAGCTGGGGCACAACCCTCAGCTTCATCGCGCGCCCAACCTGGCCACGCAGAAAGCCAGAGGCCTTGTTGAGCACCGAGATCGATTCCTTGACCTCCGGAGACTCCTCCGTCAGTTCTTCGGTGGAAAGCAGGGACACATAGATATCTGCGTAGCCAAGGTCACGACTGACCTTGACTGCGTTTACCGTGACCATGCCCACCCGCGGGTCTTTGACTTCCCGCTGGATGAGCTGGGCCAGTTCCCGTTGCATCTGATCGCCGATGCGATCAATACGACTGAACTCTCTTGGCATTAGGCTTCCTTCAAAATCGGGCGCATCACGCGCCGGTGGACTCAAGCTTGCGCTCGACCCGGACGCGATCGAAGACCTCGATCTGGTCGCCGACTTTCACGTCGTAACCCTTAACGCCAATACCGCATTCCATGCCGTTACGGACTTCGGGCACGTCGTCCTTGAAGCGACGCAGGGATTCCAGCTCGCCTTCGAAGATAACCACGTTGTCCCGCAGAACACGGATAGGCTTGTTACGGTATACGTTGCCCTCGATCACCATGCAGCCAGCAACCTGGCCGAACTTCGGCGAGCGGAATACGTCGCGAACATCGGCAATGCCAACGATGTCTTCGCGGAATTCCGGGGCCAGCATGCCAGTCAGCGCGGCTTTCACATCATCGATGAGATTGTAGATGATGCTGTAGTAGCGCAGATCCAGGCCTTCCTGCTCAACAAGACGCTTGGAGGCTGTGTCGGCACGCACGTTGAAGCCGAAAATAACCGCGTTGGTTGCCATCGCCAGGCTGACGTCGGTCTCGGCAATACCACCTACACCGGAAGACACGATCTTGACCTGCACTTCCTCGTTACCGAGGTCCTGCAAGGCCTTGGTGATCGCTTCCAGAGAACCACGAACGTCGGTCTTGAGCACGACATTGAGGGTTTTGACCTCGTCCTTGCCCATGTTCTCGAACAGGTTCTCAAGCTTGGCCGCCTGCTGGCGCTGGAGACGCTGTTCCCGCTCGCGAGTCTGACGGAACTCCGCCAGCTCTTTGGCCTTCTTCTCGTCGGCCACTGCAAAGAACTCGTCACCGGCGTCCGGCGTACCGTTCAGCCCGAGGATCTCGACCGGAATCGACGGGCCCGCTTCTTTGGTCTGCTTGCCAGCTTCGTCAGTCATCGCCCGGACCTTACCGAAATAGGCACCGGCAACAACCATATCACCCTGGCGCAGGGTGCCGTTCTGAACCAGAACGGTCGCAACGGAACCACGGCCGCGCTCAAGGCTGGATTCAACGACAACACCCTTGGCCGGGGCATCCGTAGAGGCCTCAAGCTCGAGGATTTCGGACTGCAGCAAAACAGCCTCAAGCAGCGCGTCGATACCGTCACCGGTGTGAGCGGAAACGGGTACGAACTGAACGTCCCCGCCCCAGTCTTCCGGAACAACTTCCAGAGCAGCCAGCTCGCTCTTGATTCGATCAGGGTCCGCCCCTTCCTTGTCCATCTTGTTGATGGCAACAACGATCGGCACACCGGCGGAACGGGCGTGCTGCACCGCTTCCTTGGTCTGCGGCATGACGCCGTCATCAGAGGCAACGACCAGGATAACGATATCCGTGCACTGGGCACCACGGGCACGCATGGCGGTGAAGGCCGCGTGGCCCGGGGTATCCAGGAAGGACACCATGCCGTGATCGGTTTCTACGTGGTAAGCACCAATGTGCTGGGTAATACCACCGGATTCGCCTGAGGCCACCTTGGTACGACGAATGTAGTCCAGCAGGGATGTCTTACCGTGGTCAACGTGACCCATCACACTCACAACCGGAGCGCGCTTGGTCTTGTTGCCACCCTCGAAGGAGAATTCGCTGAGAACCTCTTCCTCGAAGGCATCTTCACTGACGGTCTTGGCTTTGTGACCCAGCTCTTCGGTCACAAGCACCGCAGTTTCCTGGTCCAGTGCCTGGTTGATGGTGGCCATGACGCCCATGCCCATCAGGGTCTTGATGACATCAGCCGACTTGACCGCCATACGCTGGGCAAGGTCGCCGACAGAAATCGTTTCGGGAATCTCTACTTCTCTGACCATTGGTTTGGTCGGCCTCTCGAAAGCATGACGCTTCTCTTTGGGTTTCTTTTTCGCACGCAGCGGCTTGCGCAACGTCGTCTCTTCTTCATCCTCGGAGATGACCAGCGGCTCTTCCACCGGACGACTGCGAGGACCACGATGGCCAGCCTGCTTCTTCTTGGGCTTGCCTTCTTCGACCTCGTCGCCGCGCTCGCGAACTTTCTCTTTCTTTTTCTTCGGCTTCCGATCCTTGCCCTCTCCCTCGGGCGGCGGCATCGGCATATCTTCCGGAGCGGGAACCGGCTCGGGCTCAGGCTCTTTCTTGGGCTCGGCCTTTTCCGTCGGTTCCGGCTGCTCTGATGTCGCTGCCTCGGCCGGCTTCTCTGCCTCTTTCTGCGGCGCCTGCTCGGCGGCCACCTTCGGCGCTTCTTCCACCGGCGCTTGCTCAGGCTGCTGCTCTGCTACCGGCTCTTCCGGTTTCGGCGCTTCAGCCTCAGGCTGTAATTCAGCCCGCTTGATGTAGGTACGGCGCTTGCGAACCTCAACATTGACGGTCTTTGCCTTGCCGGCCTTGAGCGTGGTGGTGGTCTTACGCTTCAGGGTGATCTTGCGCGGCTCGGCGTCAGCCTCACCGTGGGTCTTTCTCAAATAGGCCAGCAACTGCTGCTTCTCATCGCTGGAGACAGAGTCATTCTCGGAGCGGGCTTTCAGGCCAGCCTCCACAATCTGCTTCAGCAAACGATCCACGGGAGCGCCTACATCTTCGGCCAGTTGTTTTACCGTTACTTCAGCCATACTGGTCCTCCTCCCGAATTAAGCCTGGTCTTCAAACCAGGGGGCACGTGCAGTCATGATAAGCTGACCAGCACGCTCTTCATCCATACCTTCAATATCGAGCAGGTCGTCTACCGACTGCTCTGCCAGATCTTCCATGGTGCGCACACCCATCCCGGCCAGCTTGAAGGCCAGGCTGCGGTCCATGCCGGCCATTCCCAGAAGATCGTCAGCCGGCTCGGCGCCCTCGAGCGCTTCCTCGCTTGCCAGGGCCTGGTTCAGCAGGACATCCTTGGCACGGCGGCGCAGCTCGGTGACGGTCTCTTCGTCAAAGCCCTCGATCGCCAGCATCTCTTCCATTGGCACGTAGGCCACCTCTTCAATGGAGGTAAAGCCTTCCTCAATCAACACACCTGCGAACTCTTCATCCACATCCAGATTGCCGATGAAATGCTCGACAAGCCGGCTGTATTCCTGTTCCTGACGCTCACCGGCTTCTTCCTCGGTCATCACGTTCAGGGTCCAACCTGTCAGGTCGGTGGCCAGGCGAACATTCTGGCCGTTACGGCCGATTGCCTGTGCCAGGTTGTCTTCTGCAACTGCCACTTCCATGGTGTGCCCGTCTTCGTCCATCACGATAGAGGCCACTTCCGCAGGCGCCATCGCGTTGATGACCAACTGCGCAGGGTTGTCGTCCCACAGCACAATATCGACACGCTCACCGCCCAGTTCATTGGACACCGCCTGAACCCTGGAACCACGCATACCAACGCAGGCACCAACGGGATCAATACGGCGATCGTTGGTCTTGACGGCAATCTTGGCCCGGGAGCCGGGATCCCTGGCGGCGCCACGGATCTCAATCAGATCTTCCGCAATCTCTGGCACCTCAATGCGGAACAGCTCGATCAGCATCTGCGGCGAGGTACGGCTGAGGATCAGCTGCGGGCCGCGATGATCGGTACGGATCTCCAGTAGCAACGAACGTACCCGGTCACCCATGCGGAAGGTCTCCCGCGGGATCAGGTATTCACGGGGCAGCAGCGCCTCGGCATTGGCACCCAGATCCACGATGACATTGTCCCGCGTCACTTTCTTGACCGTACCGGAAACCAGCTCACCAACGCGGTCGCGGTAACTGTCAACAATCTTCATGCGCTCCGCTTCGCGCACTTTCTGGAAGATAATCTGCTTGGCCGCCTGGGCGCCGATCCGGCCAAAAGCCTCGGATTCGATTTTCTCCTCGTGGATGTCGCCAGGCTTCAGGGCCGGGTCGATTTCCTCGGCTTCCTGCAGGGTGAGCTCAGTACCCAACGCAGGAACCGCGTCATTGTCTACAACCAGCCAACGACGGAAGGTTTCGTATTCACCGGTCTTCCGGTCGATCGAAACCCGGATATCCGCTTCTTCGTCATCAAAGCGTTTTTTGGCAGCGGTGGCCAGTGCCAGTTCGATCGCCTCAAAAATGACATCCTTCTCGACACCTTTCTCGTTCGAGACGGATTCAACCACCAGCAAGATCTCTTTACTCATTGGATTGCCCTGCCCTTAAAATCAACTGTGCGTCCATGGACTTTTTCAAATCGTTCATTCAAACACCGGCACGATGTGGGCTTTTTCAATGCTGTCAAACGGCAGCAGATACTCGTGGTCATCAACGACCACAACCACATCATCACCTTCCACGCCCTTGATCAGCCCCTGAAACTTCCGACGGCCTTCAAACGCCATCCGGAGACGAATCTGAACCTGGTGACCGACAAAGGCTTCGTATTGTTCAAGACGAAACAGCGGGCGATCCATCCCCGGGGATGAGACCTCCAGTGTGTATTCGGTCTGGATGGGATCTTCCACATCCATCACACCGCTGATCTGACGACTGACTTTTTCGCAGTCCTCGATGCCGATGCCGTTTTCGGCATCGTCAATAAACACTCGTAACAGGGAATGATGGCCCTGAGAGCGGAATTCAATGCCCCAGAACTCATACCCCAGCCCTTCCACTACAGGCTGGAGAATGTCTTCCAGTTGCTTAAGCTTGGCTGACAAGTTATGCCTTCTCCGTTATCAGATTTACCGGCCCCAAAAACAAAAAAAGGGCTGTTTTATCAGCCCTTTTTATGCACCAGGGCCCTTTGCGCCAGGCCCCTTAATCAAAAAGCCCCTGACAATGGGGCCTTTTGTTGCAAGAACTCGCAGGAAACAAACCGGTGTACCGCTTCCTGCTGACAGACACCTGGCCTGCCAGAAACCCGCCAGCACCATGCGGCAGGTCCCAATATCCGCCGGAGTATAGAGACGCCAGGCAGACTGGTCAAGGACTGACCAAAAAAAACGGCCTGGAAACTCCAAGCCGCTTTTCTTCTAATATGGTGCCCGGGGCCGGACTCGAACCGGCACAGCTTTCGCTACTACCCCCTCAAGATAGCGTGTCTACCAGTTTCACCACCCGGGCAACACTCTTACTCGAGTTCAGGGAGATCAGACTCCCCGCCCTCGGTTTCGCTGGAGGCCGCTTCGCCATTTTCAGCAGCACTGTCTGCAGGGGCTTGGCTGCTGGATTCCTGCACAACAGGAATACCTGCTTCACCCGCCACTTCGGCGCGCTGCTTGGCAAAGATTGCCAGCGAGAAACTTGTTACAAAAAATACGACGGCAAGCAGGGTCGTGAAGCGGGTAAGGAAACTGCCGCTGCCCTGACTACCAAATACAGTCTGGGAAGCGCCGCCACCAAAGGCAGCACCAGCATCAGCGCCTTTGCCCTGCTGGATCAGCACCAGACCCACCAGCGCCACCGCGATCACCACGTGCACAACGACTACCAGTGTTTCTACCCAATCCATAACGACTCTCGCGAACCTTTAAATTCAGGTACCCGCCGGAACACTCCGGCAAATACTTACAAAATCCTGTGCAATGAGCGACGCTCCGCCGATCAAACCGCCGTCTATATCCGGCTCGGCAAAAAGAGCGGCTGCATTATCCGCTTTTACACTGCCCCCGTAAAGCAGGGATATCTCATCCGCTGGCGCGCCCATCTCTGAGAGCACTTTACGGATCGAGGCGTGCATTGCCTGAGCGTCCTGCGCTGTCGCAGTCTTGCCAGTACCGATGGCCCAGACAGGCTCGTAGGCAACGATCACTTGCTGCCACTGATCCGACGACACAGCTGCCAGTCCTTTTTTGACCTGGGCCGCGACCACCGATTCAGCCTTGCCAGCTTCACGCTGCTCCAGCGTCTCGCCAACACAAACTACGGCATAAAGCCCGCCGGCAATAACGCGGCCGACTTTTTCGGCCACCACTTCGTCGGTCTCGCCGAAGATCTGACGACGCTCCGAGTGACCGACCAGAGCGTATTGGCAGCCCTGATCTCTCACCATATCCGCGGAGATCTCTCCGGTGTAGGCTCCAGAGGCCCACTGCCCTACGTTCTGAACGCCGACTGACAGGACATTGCCTGCATTTTCGACTACGTCTCCGACATAAATTGCGGGAGGAATAATAACAACCTCAACGCCATTATCAAGAGAGGCCGCCTGGGATCGCACATCACCCACCAGGGTTTGCGCCAGGTCTTTTGACCCGTTCATTTTCCAGTTTCCGGCTACGATCTTTCGACGCATAACAGTTCCCGAACGTTAGGGAGGGCGAACTATACAGCACTCCCTCCCCGCAGACAACCGCCTGAAAACACAAAATTAAGCGGTGGATTTCTCGACAACTTTTGCCAGTTCCTCGACCACCCTCAGTATCTGGTTGGCATCCTGCCCTTCTGCCATCACCCGGATCAACGGCTCGGTTCCGGACGCCCTGAGCAGAATCCGCCCGGCACCCCCCAGTTCCGTCTCGGCTTTGTGTACCGCGGCCACGATATCGTCGCGACTGAACGGATCAAAACGTTGCTGAACCCGCACATTGATCATTTTCTGAGGCAACTTGCTCATCCCCTGGCGAAGGTCGGAAAGCGTTTTCCCGGATTTCCAGACAGAAAGCAGAACCTGGAGCGCCGAGACGATACCATCGCCAGTACTGGTGCAGTCCCGAATCACCATATGGCCGGAACCCTCGCCACCCAGCACCCAGTTGTTGGCCAGCAGACGCTCCATCACGTAGCGGTCGCCGACTTTCGCTCGCTCGAACTCGATTCCAATTTCTTTCAGCGCCAACTCAACCCCGAGATTGGTCATCAGCGTACCGACAACACCGCCCTTGAGACGGTCTTCGGCGAAGCGCTGAGAGGCGATTACATACAGAAGCTCGTCACCATCCACTTCGGAGCCGTCGCGATCCACCATCAGCACCCGATCGCCATCGCCGTCGAAGGCAATGCCAAGATCTGCACCCTTCTCCTTCACCGCCGCTTTGAGGGCGTCCAGATGAGTTGAGCCAACATTGAGATTGATGTTAAGGCCATCAGGATCGCCACCGATCACTGACACTCTGGCTCCAAGCTCTCGAAATACCTTGGGGGCCACGTGATAGGTCGCCCCATGGGCGCAATCCAGCACAACCTTCATTCCGTCGAGGGTAAACTCGTTGGGCACAGTGCTCTTGCAGAATTCCACATAGCGACCGGGCGCATCGTCCACCCGGGAGGCCTTGCCCAGTTCCGTGGGCTCACAGACCTCGATTGGCTTGTCCAGCCAGCGCTCAATCTCCGCTTCCAGGGCGTCATCCAGCTTGGTACCGGCCGCCGAGAAAAACTTGATACCGTTATCGTGATGGGGGTTGTGGGAAGCACTGATCACGATACCCGCCGAGGCCCGAAACGTCCGGGTAAGGTAGGCTATGGCCGGGGTCGGCATCGGGCCAAGCAGCTTCACATCCACACCCGCCGCAGCAAGACCGGCCTCAAGGGCAGATTCAAACATGTAGCCGGAGAGTCGGGTGTCCTTGCCAATCAACACACTGTTGCGCTGACCGTCCCGCTTGAAAGCCTGGCCGGCGGCCCAACCCAGCTTGAGCATGAATTCGGGTGTAATCGGATACTCACCCACCCGTCCGCGAATACCGTCCGTGCCAAAATATTTCCTCTCGGACATTAACCTGCCTCCTTCACTGCCGCCATTACGCGGACGGCATCGACTGTTTCCCTGACATCGTGCACACGAATAATGCTTGCACCCTTCATGGCCGCTATTGTCGCGGCCGCAAGGCTTGCGGGCAACCTTTCATTCACATCCCGGCCGGTGATATGACCCAGCATGGACTTCCTGGAGACACCGACTAGCAGAGGATGCCCCAGGATGTGCATCTGCTCGAGGGACGCCAGCAGCTGCAGGTTGTGCTCGAGACTTTTCCCGAAACCAAAGCCGGGATCAAGGAGGATATTTTCCGGGCGAATACCGGCAAGCTCCGCAACCCGTATTCTTTCGGTCAGAAAAGCACTGACTTCCCGGCGCACGTTTCGATACTCGGGGCGGTCCTGCATGGTGTCCGGCTCACCCTGGATGTGCATGATGCATACGGGTATGCCCGCGCGTGCAGCCACTTCGGGGGCTCCATCTCGCTGCAGGGCACGCACATCATTAATCAGACCGGCTCCGAGTTGTGCCGCCTCTGCCATGACTTCCGGCGCGCTGGTGTCTACCGAAATCACTGCATCGAGTTCCCGGGCAGCGGCTTCCACCACCGGGCACACCCGATCCAGCTCCTCCTGGACCGACACTGGCGTCGCGCCCGGCCTGGTGGATTCGCCGCCGATGTCAATGAAGGTGGCGCCATCGGAAACCATCTGCCTGGCCCGGGCGAGGGCCGCATCCGGCCGATTGAATTGGCCGCCATCGGAAAAGGAATCCGGTGTTACGTTCAAAACTCCCATCACGTGGCATCGGGACATATCCAGCTCCCGGCCGGCAAAACTCATTTTCATGGCAAACCTTTTTCGCAATGACAAAAACAAACGCCGCCCGGAATCCGGGCGGCGCATGGAACTGGCCTATTTTCTGGCGGAGAGACCGAAGGTATCAGTGCTCCCCGGCAGGCCGTCCAACACCGGGATGGTGACCATCATCGGAAGCCTTCGGCTCCGGTGCTGTTTCAGGCTCATCGGCCTTGACGCCACCGGTCGGGCCACTACCGCCCCAACCTTTGGGCGGACGCGGTTCGCGCCCCTCCATGATGTCGTCGATCTGGTAGCGGTCGATGGTTTCGTATTTCATCAATGCTTCAGCCATCAGGTCGAGCTTCTCCCGGTTATCCACCAGAATCTGCTTGGCCTTTTCGTAGCAGCTGTCAATGATGTTACGGACCTCCTCATCGATCCGCTGGGCGGTCTCCGGCGAATAAACCGTTTGTGCCTGACCTGCAGACCGGCCCAGGAACGGCTCTTCGCTGTCGGTATCGTACTGCAGCGGACCGAGCTTCTCCGACAGACCCCAGCGGGTCACCATGTTTCGTGCCAGGCTGGTCGCCCGTTCGATATCGTTAGAGGCGCCGGTCGTGACACCGTCAAAGCCAAGCGTCAGCTCTTCGGCAATGCGCCCACCAAACAGGCTACAGATGGAGCTGATCAGGAAGCGCTTGCTGTGGCTGTACTTGTCCTCTTCTGGAAGGAACATGGTGACACCCAGAGCGCGGCCACGCGGAATAATGCTGACCTTGTACACCGGATCGTGCTCCGGCATCAGCCGACCGACAATCGCGTGGCCAGATTCGTGGTAAGCAGTGTTCCGCTTTTCCTTCTCGCTCATCACCATGGACTTGCGCTCGGCGCCCATCATGATCTTATCTTTGGCAAGCTCGAACTCTTCCATGGACACCAGGCGCTGGTTGCGACGGGCCGCGAACAGAGCTGCCTCGTTCACCAGGTTGGCAAGGTCCGCACCCGAGAACCCGGGCGTGCCGCGAGCAATCAGAACCGGCTCAACACCGTCGGCCAGGGGCACTTTCTTCATGTGCACCTTGAGGATCTGCTCACGGCCGATGATATCCGGCAGACCAACCACGACCTGACGGTCGAAACGGCCCGGACGCAACAGTGCCGGGTCGAGAACGTCCGGACGGTTGGTCGCGGCGATAACGATAACGCCTTCGTTGCCTTCAAAACCGTCCATCTCAACCAGCAACTGGTTCAGGGTCTGCTCACGCTCGTCGTGGCCACCGCCCATGCCGGCACCACGATGGCGACCGACCGCGTCAATTTCGTCGATAAAGATGATGCACGGGCTCTGCTTCTTGGCTTGCTCGAACATGTCGCGAACGCGGGAAGCACCCACACCCACGAACATTTCAACGAAGTCTGAACCGGAGATCGAGAAGAACGGGACCTTGGCTTCGCCGGCAATCGCCTTCGCGAGCAGTGTTTTACCGGTACCCGGCTGGCCCACCATCAGAACACCCTTGGGAATGCTGCCGCCAAGACGCTGGAACTTGCTGGGATCCCGCAGGAAATCCACCAGCTCTTTCACGTCTTCCTTGGCTTCATCAACGCCAGCCACATCGCCAAAGGTGGTCTTGATCTGATCCTCACTCATCAGGCGCGCTTTACTCTTGCCGAACGACATGGGGCCTTTGCCGCCACCGCCGCCCTGCATCTGGCGCATAAAGAACACGAACAAGGCGATGATGATCAATATCGGGAACGCGGCCACCAGGAGCTGCGTCCACAGGCTCTGGCGCTCAGGCTCTTTACCGATAACCTCAACGTTGTTCGCGAGAAGATCGTCCATCAGCTTGTTGTCAGACACCTGTGGACGGACTGTCTGGAACTGGGAGCCGTCACCACGGGTACCCTGAACCTGCAATCCATCAATTGTGACCTGACGGACCTGCCCTTCCTGGACCATCTCCACAAACTGGGAATAGTTGACTTGTTGGCCGGTGGTGGTGGGAGAGAAATTCTGAAACACCATCAGCAGCACGGCGGCTATAATTAGCCAGAGAACCAGATTTTTTGCCATATCGTTCAAGGATCATCACCTGTGAATTGAAGGGTTACCCTTTCGCAAAGCACCCTTTTTCGACACCTTACACCAATTGTACGCCCATCCACCAGAAACGGCCCATCCGTATCGGCCACAGGCATACTGATCTCCCTATCGAAGGCGGCCATACAACACATATTGGGCGCCAAATCTGAAATTACAACAGCGACACCAAACCACCGCCCCAATCCCAGCCTGTTTTTGACCCGACGCCCTGCAAATTGTTCCCGCAGTCGGCGGACAACCGCTTGATACGTGTTAACGGCGATTTTTACAGCAGGCCGATCTGTTACAATTCGCCGATTATACGTTCAAGTCAGCCTGTCCGCCGCTGACCTTTTGTTAATTGCACCGATAAAGAGATTACATCATGAGTCTTTCACCGGAACAGCGCCGGGAGTACCGGGCCATCGCCCACAACCTTAAGCCCGTTATCATTGTCGGCGACAAAGGCCTGTCTGAGGGACTCCAGGAAGAACTGGAGCGCGCGCTGAACGATCACGAACTGATCAAGATCAAGGTAGCGAGCCAGGACCGCGACACCAGGCAGGAAGCGATTACCGCCCTCTGCGAATCGTCCGGTGCCGAACTGGTCCAGTCCATTGGCAAAATCGCTGTCATTCTTCGCCGGGCGAAGAAGCCCAACCCCAAACTGTCCAACCTGCTGCGTCACAAACACTGACCTGACGCCCGGGAACAGAAACAAA
This sequence comes from uncultured Marinobacter sp., assembly GCA_964520755.1. Taxonomy (GTDB): domain Bacteria; phylum Pseudomonadota; class Gammaproteobacteria; order Pseudomonadales; family Oleiphilaceae; genus Marinobacter. The sequence continues at coordinate 29,947 of CAZFQI010000007.1, forward strand.
AAAGCCGGCTGGGGAAACCCGAGCCGGCTTTTTCTTACCCGCAGATCGGATCAGACGTATTCGACCTGCTCGATCTCATATTCCACGGTACCGGAAGGCACGCGAATCGCGACCACGTCGCCCTCGCTCTTGCCGACAAGCGCCCGGGCAATGGGCGAAGAAATCGACAACTTGCCTGCCTTGATATCCGCTTCGTCCTCGCCAACGATCTTGTAGGTCACCTGCTCATCGGTGTCCATGTTAAGCAGGTGCACGGTGGTACCGAAAATAACCTTGCCGGTATTCTCAATGGTGGTCACATCGATCACCTGGGCAGCGGAAAGCTTGCCTTCGATCTCCTGGATCCGGCCCTCGATAAAGCTCTGCTGCTCACGGGCGGCATGATATTCCGCATTCTCTTTCAGGTCACCGTGTTCCCGGGCGTCGGCAATTGCCGCAATAACCCGGGGGCGATCTTCGGACTTCAGCTTCTGAAGCTCCTCACGGAGGCGGGTCTCGCCCGCCTTTGTCATCGGTACTCTGTCAGCCATAGTCTCACTTTCCTGCGTGAAGATCCTGGAGGCGGCGTACAGTGCGCTCCGGGCCAAATTTTATGGCCCGGCAGAAGGCTTCGCCACCTGCCAGTGTCGTTGTATAGGTTACCTTGGTCTGCAGCGCTGACTGGCGGATCTGAGCCGAGTCGGAAATCGCCTTGCGACCTTCAGTGGTATTGATGATCAGCTGAACCTGACCGTTCTTGATAGCATCCACGATATGCGGACGACCTTCACGGACCTTGTTCACGCGATCAACCTCGATTCCGGCCTCTCTCAGGGCCTTGGCGGTGCCGGTTGTGGCCACAAGCTTGAACCCGGCCTCAACAAGATCATGGGCCACTTTCGCGGCGCCGGGCTTGTCCACGTCCCGAACGGACATGAACGCGGTTCCCTTGGCCGGCAGACGTTCGCCAATGGCCAGCGCGGCCTTGGCAAACGCCTCGTCAAAGCTGTCGCCCAGCCCCATGACCTCACCGGTGGACTTCATTTCCGGCCCGAGGATCGGATCCACCGCCGGGAACTTGTTGAACGGGAACACCGACTCTTTCACCGCGTAGTAGCGCGGGATGATTTCCTGGGTGAACTCCAGCTCTTTCAGGGTCTTGCCGGCCATCACACGGGCCGCCACCTTGGCCAGGGAGACGCCAATGGCCTTGGACACGAACGGCACGGTCCGGGACGCCCGCGGGTTCACTTCGATCACGTAGATCTCGCCATCCTGCCAGGCCAGCTGCACGTTCATCAGGCCCACCACATCCAGCTCGATGGCCATCTTCTTGACCGCATCGCGCATCTCGTCCTGAACCTGCTGGGACAGGGTATACGGCGGCAACGAACAGGCGGAATCACCGGAGTGAACCCCGGCCTGCTCGATGTGCTGCATGATGCCGCCAATCACCACGTCGGTGCCGTCGGAGATGGCGTCGATATCCACCTCGATGGCCGCATTCAGGAAGTGGTCGAGCAATACCGGGCTGTCGTTGGACACCAGCACGGCGCTGCGCATATAGCGCACCAGTTCGGTTTCGTCGTAGACGATTTCCATCGCCCGGCCGCCCAGCACGTAGGACGGACGCACCACCAGCGGATAGCCGATTTCCCGGGCCGCCAGAATGCCTTCCTCGTGACTGCGCACGGTGGCGTTTTCCGGCTGTTTCAGGCCCAGGCGGGTGATCATCTGCTGGAACCGCTCCCGGTCCTCGGCACGGTCGATCGCATCCGGGCTGGTACCGATGATGGGCACGCCAGCCGCTTCCAGACCACGGGCCAGTTTCAGCGGGGTTTGACCGCCGTACTGGACGATAACGCCCTTGGGCTTTTCGACGTGGATGATTTCCAGTACGTCTTCCAGGGTGATCGGCTCGAAGTACAACCGGTCGGAGGTGTCGTAGTCGGTGGACACGGTCTCCGGGTTGCAGTTGATCATGATGGTTTCGTAGCCGTCTTCACGCATGGCCAGGGCCGCGTGCACACAGCAGTAATCGAATTCGATGCCCTGGCCGATCCGGTTGGGGCCGCCACCGATGACCACGATCTTGTCGCGATCGCTGGCATCTGACTCACACTCTTCTTCATAGGTGGAGTACATGTAGGCGGTGTCGGAGGCAAACTCGGCAGCGCAGGTATCCACACGTTTGTACACCGGGCGGATGCCCAGGTCGTGGCGCAGTTTGCGCAGGCTCACCTCGGAGATACCCAGCAGTTTGGCCAGGCGGGCGTCGGAGAAGCCCTTGCGCTTGAGCCGGAACAGGGTGGCCTGGTCGATGTCGGCCTTGCCGGCACTCTTCAGCGCCTGCTCTTCCCTGATCAGATCCTCGATCTGCACCAGGTACCAGGGGTCCACATGGGTATGAGCGAACACATCCTCTACGGACATTCCGGAACGGAAGGCGTCGCCGATATACCAGACCCGGTCGGCACCGGGCACGTTCAGCTCGCTGATCAGGGTTTCCTGGGAATTCTCGGAACTGAGGTCATCCAGTTTCTCGTCAAAGCCCTCGGAGCCCACTTCCAGGCCTCTCAGGGCTTTCTGCAGGGATTCCTGGAAGGTCCGGCCGATGGCCATGACCTCACCCACGGATTTCATCTGGGTGGTCAGGCGGGCGTCGGCCTGGGGGAATTTCTCGAAGGTGAACCGGGGAATCTTGGTGACCACGTAGTCGATGGACGGCTCGAATGAGGCCGGGGTTACGCCGCCGGTGATTTCGTTGCGCAGCTCATCCAGGGTGTAACCCACTGCCAGCTTGGCAGCGACCTTGGCGATCGGAAAACCGGTGGCCTTGGACGCCAGCGCCGAGGAGCGCGACACCCGCGGGTTCATCTCGATCACCACCATGCGCCCGGTGTCCGGGTTGATACCAAACTGGACGTTGGAGCCGCCGGTTTCCACACCAATCTCACGCAGCACCGCCAGGGAGGCGTTCCGCATGATCTGGTATTCCTTGTCGGTGAGGGTCTGGGCCGGAGCCACGGTGATGGAGTCACCGGTGTGGACGCCCATCGCGTCGAAGTTCTCGATGGCGCAGACGATGATGCAGTTGTCGTTCTTGTCGCGAACGACCTCCATCTCGTACTCTTTCCAGCCAATCAGGGACTCGTCGATCAGCAGCTCGTTGGTCGGGGACAGGTCCAGACCGCGGGCACAGATTTCCTCGAATTCGTCGCGGTTGTAGGCAATACCGCCGCCAGAGCCGCCCATGGTGAAGGACGGACGGATAATGCACGGAAAGCCGATCTCGTCGGCGACTTTCCGGGCCTCTGCCATGGAATGGGCGAAGTTGGCCTTTGGGCACTCCAGACCAATCCTCTTCATGGCCTTGTCGAAGCGGTCCCGGTCCTCGGCCTTGTCGATGGTGTCGGCATTGGCGCCGATCATTTCCACGCCGTGTTTTTCCAGCACGCCCTGCTTTTCCAGCTCCAGCGCACAGTTCAGCGCCGTCTGACCGCCCATGGTGGGCAGCAGCGCGTCCGGCTGCTCTTTCTCGATGATCTTCTCGACGGTCTTCCAGGTAATCGGCTCGATGTAGGTGGCATCGGCCATCACCGGATCCGTCATGATGGTTGCCGGGTTGGAGTTAACCAGGATCACCCGGTAACCCTCTTCGCGCAGCGCCTTACAGGCCTGGGCTCCGGAGTAATCAAACTCGCACGCCTGCCCGATCACGATGGGGCCGGCGCCCAGGATCAGGATGCTTTGGATGTCGGTACGTTTTGGCATGTCTTGGTAAACCTGTCAGCAACTTTTGAATTCTGGCAGCGCAACACGCGGCGCCCGTGAGTTTTCCGTGGCAATCGGTCTCAGGCCGATCGCGCCTCCATCAGGCGGATAAACTCGTCGAACAGTGGGGCCACGTCATGGGGACCGGGGCTGGCTTCCGGGTGGCCCTGGAAGCTGTAAGCCGGCTTATCGGTCCGGCGAATGCCCTGCAAGGTGCCGTCAAACAGGGACTTGTGAGTCGCCTCCACATTGGCCGGCAGTGTTGCCTCGTCCACGGCAAACCCGTGGTTCTGGCTGGTGATCATCACCGTGCCCCTTGCGATATCCTGAACCGGGTGGTTGGCACCGTGGTGACCGTGGCCCATCTTCATGGTCTTGGCACCGCTGGCCAGGGCCAGCAGCTGGTGGCCCAGGCAGATACCAAAGACCGGAATGTCGGTTTCCAGCACTTCCTTGATGGCGGTGATGGCGTAATCACAGGGCTCGGGATCGCCCGGGCCATTGGACAGGAACACACCGTCCGGATTCATCGCCAGCACCTCGGAGGCCGGGGTCTGGGCCGGCACCACGGTAATGTCGCAGCCGCGGGAGGCGAGCATGCGCAGGATGTTCAGCTTCACGCCGTAATCCCAGGCAACCACCTTGAACCGGGACTCTTCACGCTCACCGTAACCCTCGCCCAGGGTCCACTCGGTTTCGCCCCAGGACCAGATCTTCTCGGAGGTCACTTCTTTCGCCAGATCCATGCCCTTGAGGCCGGGGAAGGCCTTGGCCAGCTCCAGCGCACGCTCGGCGGTGGCGTTTTCGCCCGCAACGATGGCACCGTTCTGGGACCCTTTGTCCCGGAGGATGCGGGTCAGGCGGCGGGTATCAATGTCGGCTATCCCAACAATGTTGTTGCTTCGCAGGTAGTCGTCCAGGCTTCCCTTGCTGCGCCAGCTGCTGGCCAGCAGAGGCAGATCGCGGATAATCAGGCCTGCGGCCTGGACGCGGTCTGACTCGATGTCTTCCTCGTTCACACCGGTGTTGCCGATGTGCGGGTAAGTCAGGGTTACGATCTGGCGGGAGTAGGATGGGTCGGTCAGGATTTCCTGGTAGCCGGTCATGGCGGTGTTGAACACCACTTCGCCGCTGGTTTCTCCGTCAGCGCCGATGGCTTTGCCGTAGAACAGGCTTCCGTCTGCGAGTGCAAGGATTGCTGGTGTGCTCAAGGCTTGTATCCTCATCGAGTGGCGTATCGGTTCGTCACGAACAGGAACGCAAGCGCAAATTCAGGTTGCAAAAAAGCGAGACGGAGTCTTAACTCGGTCCCGCTTTTTCAGAAACTTGGTGCAAAGGTACGCTTGGTGCAGTCAAACCGCCTTATTGTAAAAAATATGGCGCTTTGTGTCCACGAGAAATGGCCTCACTTGAGGTCCAGAACATCCTGCATGTCATAAAGCCCCGCAGGCTTATCCTTCAGCCACAACGCTGCCCGCATTGCGCCTTTGGCAAAGGTCATCCGGCTACTGGCCTTGTGGGTCACCTCGATACGCTCACCCTCGGTGGCGAACAAAACGGTGTGATCACCGACCACGTCACCCGCTCGAATGGTTTCGAAGCCGATTTCCTTGCGGGTGCGCTCGCCGGTAAAGCCTTCACGGCCATAGACAGCACACTCTTTCAGGTCGCGGCCGAGGGCATCGGCGACGACTTCGCCCATGCGCAGGGCGGTGCCGGAGGGCGCGTCTTTCTTGTGGCGGTGATGCGCTTCGATGATTTCGACGTCGTAATCGTCACCCAGGGTTGCGGCGGCGGTGCGCAGCAGGTTGAGGACAACGTTAACGCCAACGCTCATGTTGGGTGCGAACACCACTGGCGCAGATTCGGCGGCCAGGGCCAGTTGCTGCTTTTCAGCGTCGGACATGCCGGTGGTGCCGATCACGAGCATCTTGCCGTTGGCCTTGCAGAACTCGGCATTTTCCAGGGTCAGGTCCGGGAAGGTGAAGTCGACGAGGACATCGAAATCGTCTTTCACATCGACCAGGCTGCCAGCCAATTTGACGCCGGTCTTCCCGATACCAGTCATTTCGCCGGCATCCGCGCCGATCAGGCTGCTGCCCGGTTCGACGACGGCGGCACCGAGTTCAAGGCCTTCGGTACCGTCGACGGCTTCGATCAGGACTTTTCCCATGCGCCCGGCGGCGCCGATGATTGCTACCCTCATGCTCGCGTTCCTTTTGTCGGGCCGATCAGAATTTCATTTCGTCGAAGAAGCTTTTGACACCTTCAAACCAGGAGCTCTTCTTCGGGCCATGCTCTGTGCCGTTGCTGCCATCCAGAGTTTTCTGGAATTCTTCCAGCAGCTCTTTCTGGCGCTTGGTCAGGTTCACCGGCGTTTCCACGATCACGCGACACAGCAGGTCACCGGCCGGGCCACCTCGAACCGGGCTAACGCCCTTGTTACGCAGACGGAAAAGCTTTCCGGTCTGGGTTTCCGGTGGAATCTTCAGCTTCACGCGGCCATCCAGGGTCGGCACTTCCAGCTCTCCGCCAAGGGTAGCGTCGACAATGCTGATGGGCACTTCGCAATAGAGGTTGCGGCCGTCACGGGTGAAGATGGAGTGCTCGCGCACGGCAATCTGCACGTACAGATCCCCGGACGGCCCACCGTCAACGCCCATTTCGCCTTCGCCGGACAGGCGGATGCGGTCGCCGGTATCCACACCGGGGGGCACTTTGACCGAAAGGGTTTTCTCTTCCTGAACCCGACCCTGGCCATGACAGGACTTACACGGATTTTTGATGATCTGGCCGGAGCCACGACAGGTTGGACACGCCTGCTGCACGGTGAAAAAGCCCTGCTGCATCCGGACCTGCCCCATCCCCTTACAGGTACCGCAGGTTTCCGGGCGGGAGCCTTTTTCTGCACCACTGCCGTCACAGACCTCGCACTCGCGATGTCCGGGAATCTGGATCTGGACGGTCTTGCCTTTCACGGCCTCTTCGAGATCCAGCTCCAGGGTATAACGCAGGTCGGCACCCCGGGTTGTGCGGCCCCGGCCGCCGCCACCACCGAAGATGTCACCGAATACATCGCCGAAGATATCGGAGAAGCTGGCACCGCCGCCCCCGAATCCGCCACCACCGGCCTGGCCGTCTACACCGGCGTGGCCGAACTGGTCATAGGCGGCCCGCTTGGACTGATCCGCCAGCACTTCGTAGGCTTCGCTGGCCTCCTTGAACATGTTCTCGGATTCGGTGTCTCCCGGGTTACGGTCGGGGTGGTACTTCATGGCGAGCTTTCGGTAGGCTCGCTTCACTTCCTTCTCGTCCGCGTCCCGGGAAATCCCGAGAATCTCGTAATAATCGCGCTTGGCCATGCTTTTAAAACCCTGTTTTTAAAACGCGGAAAACGCGGGGGACTCCCCGCGTTTTCCAACTACCTGATGTACGTCAGATTTATCGCTTGTCGTCGTCTTTGACTTCTTCGAACTCAGCGTCAACGGCGTCGTCAGACTTCTGGCCCTGGGCTTCTTCCTGCCCGCCGGCCTGCTGTGCCTGATCAGCCTGATCTGCATACATCTTCTGGGCCAGCTCGGAAGACACTTCGGTCAGCTTCTGAGTCTTGGCTTCGATGTCTTCCTTGTCAGAACCTTCCAGAGCTTCTTCCAGCTCTTTGATGGAAGCTTCGATGGACTCTTTCTCGCTATCGCTGACCTTGTCGCCCGCATCCTTCAGGGTCTTGCGAACGGCGTGAACCATTGCGTCGCCCTGGTTACGAACCTGAACCAGCTCTTCGAACTTGCGATCTTCCTCGGCGTTGGCCTCGGCATCGCGAACCATCTTCTCGATTTCATCATCGTTCAGGCCTGAAGAAGCCTTGATTACGATGGACTGCTCTTTGCCGGTAGCCTTGTCCTTCGCGGACACGTTCAGAATACCGTTGGCGTCGATATCGAAGGTGACTTCGATCTGCGGCACACCGCGCGCTGCCGGCGGGATGTCAGCCAGATCGAAACGACCCAGAGACTTGTTCTGGTTCGCCTGCTTCCGCTCACCCTGAACCACGTGAATGGTCACGGCTGTCTGGTTGTCATCCGCTGTGGAGAAGGTCTGCGACTTCTTGGTCGGGATAGTGGTGTTCTTCTCGATCAACGGCGTCGCCACACCACCCATGGTTTCAATACCCAGGGTCAGCGGGGTTACGTCCAGCAGCAGGACATCCTTCACATCGCCAGAAAGCACGGCCGCCTGAATGGCAGCACCCATGGCCACGGCTTCGTCCGGGTTAACGTCCTTGCGGGCTTCTTTGCCGAAGAACTCTTTAACCTTTTCCTGCACCAGCGGCATACGGGTCTGACCGCCCACCAGGATAACCTCGTCGACTTCACCAGCCTTCATGCCAGCGTCTTCCAGAGCCACTTTGCAGGGCTCAAGACTGCGCTGAACCAGCTCTTCCACCAGGGATTCCAGCTTGGCGCGGGTCAGCTTCACGTTCATGTGCTTGGGACCAGACGCATCTGCAGTAATGTACGGCAGGTTTACGTCGGTCTGCTGGCTGCTGGAAAGCTCAATCTTGGCCTTCTCGCCAGCTTCCTTGAGGCGCTGCATCGCCAGGGAATCACCACGCAGGTCAATGCCGCTGTCTTTCTTGAACTGGTCTGCCAGGAACTCGATGATCTTCAGGTCGAAGTCTTCACCACCGAGGAAGGTATCACCGTTGGTAGCCAGCACTTCGAACTGGTGCTCACCGTCCACGTCGGCGATTTCGATGATGGACAGGTCAAAGGTACCACCGCCCAGGTCGTAAACTGCGACCGTACGGTCACCGCTCTTCTTGTCCAGGCCATAAGCGAGGGCAGCTGCGGTCGGCTCGTTGATGATGCGCTTCACTTCCAGACCGGCAATCTTGCCTGCATCTTTAGTGGCCTGGCGCTGGCTGTCGTTGAAGTACGCCGGCACGGTGATAACCGCTTCGGTCACTTTCTCGCCCAGGTAGTCTTCTGCAGTCTTTTTCATCTTCTTGATGATTTCCGCGGAAACCTGCGGCGGGGCCATCTTTTCGCCCTTCACTTCCACCCAGGCGTCACCATTATCAGCCTTGGCAATCTTGTACGGCACCATCTTGATGTCTTTCTGAACCACGTCATCTTCAAAACGACGACCAATCAGACGCTTGATGGCGTACAGGGTATTGTTCGGGTTGGTTACCGCCTGGCGTTTGGCTGACTGGCCAACCAGGGTTTCACCATCGTCGGTGTACGCGATGATGGACGGGGTGGTGCGATCACCCTCGGCGTTTTCGATAACTTTCACCTTGTCGCCATCCATGATGGCCACGCAGGAGTTGGTTGTTCCAAGGTCGATACCGATAATCTTGCTCATTGAGTCACTCCAATTCTTCTGAATGCTTTCCCGGAGGACCTTTTGCCTCCGCTGTCGCTATTTACTGGCTATATTGGCGCTTTAATCGGCTTTTCAAGCCTGCTCATCGATTTTTGGTGCATCTTCTGCCTTGGCGACCACCACCATGGCCGGCCGCACCACGCGGCCATTCAGCAGATACCCCTTCTGCACCACAGCAACCACGCTGTTGGGCTCCGCATCCGGCGCCGGCACCATGGACATGGCCTCGTGATGCTGGGGATCGAACGGCTCGCCCACCGGGTTAATCTGCTCAACATTGAATTTTTTCAGGCTGGACATGAACAGACTCAGGGTCATTTCCACGCCCTCGCGGATGGAGGCAACCGCTTCGGCCGAGTCTTCATGGCCCTCGGTGCTCTCGACTGCTTTTTCCAGGCTGTCGGCAACCGGCAAAAGCTCCTTGACGAACTTTTCCAGGGCAAACTTGTGGGCTTTCTCCACATCAATCTCGGCCCGACGGCGAACATTCTGCATCTCCGCCTGGGAGCGCAGCATCTGCTCCTGAAACTCCTGAACCTGAGCCTTGAGCGCTTCCACCTCGGAGCCCTCGCCTTCGGCGGAGGCCTCTCCGGCAGACTCGGCTTCCTCTTTGGCAGCCTCGAGGGCTTCGTTCAGTTCCTCGTGCTCGTTACGGTTCTCGTCAGTGCTCATGGCTACTCCTGCTTGGTCTGAAGCGGCCCGCTGTCAGTGGCCGGTTAAACATGGGCTCCGGCCACGGCAAGCCGGAAAAATCTTGTTGCGAACGGATATGGGGCCCGCTCTTCAGGTTTCAACCATTGATGCCTGCAATCCTGAAGAAAATCCGACCTGTGGGTTTGCAAACAGCAAAAACCCTGTATATATTCACAGTCACTGTATACATCCACAGTGTTTTGCCGGTTTCAGGAAGAACGCGGAGGTTATCTGCATGCTGACTCAACTTACAGTTTCCAATTACGCCATCGCCGAACGGGTGGAACTCCAGTTCGGTAAGGGCATGACAGCTCTGACCGGCGAGACCGGCGCCGGCAAATCCATCGTGCTGGACGCCCTGGGCCTGGCCATGGGCGGTCGCGCAGATGCTGGCGCAGTCCGCCATGGTGCCAAGCGTGCCGACATTACCGCCACGTTTGATGTTTGCAACATACCCGAGGCGGGCGAATGGTTAGCCCAACACGAGCTGGATGACGACAACGACTGTATTCTGCGCCGGGTTATCAGCAAGGATGGTCGCTCCCGCGCCTATATTAATGGCCAGCCATGCCCGCTGAATCACCTGAAAGAACTCGGCGGCGTGTTGATGGATATTCACAGCCAGCACCAGCACCAGTCCCTGTTGCGTAAGGAAACCCATCGCAAGCTGGTGGACGAGTTTGCGGGCGTCGAAGCACTGGCCGCTGATACCCGGGAAGCCTGGAAAACCTGGAACCAGATCCGCCAGCGGCTCACCGAGCGGCGGCAGAATGCCGATGAAGCAGAGGCCAAGCTGCAACTGCTACGCTACCAGGTAGAGGAACTGGATCGCCTGGCATTGGAAGGCGGCGAGCAGGAGCAACTGGAACAGGAACAGGCGCAGCTGAGCCAGGCCGACACGGTGCTGCACAACAGCCATCAAGCGGCTCTGCTGTGCACAGAAGATGAAACCAGCGCGGCTGATCTGGTCCGCCAGGCCCTGCAACAGCTGGAACAGCTTCCGGTGGATGTGCCCGCACTGGCCGATACCATCCAGATGCTGAACGAAGCCCAGATCCAGATCAGCGAAGCCGGCGACAACCTGCGCCATTTTGTTGAAGACTATGAGGCCGATCCGGCCCGCCTGGCAGAAGTGGAAGAACGGCTGAGCGCTATCTACCAGATGGCCCGCAAGCACCGGATCACCCCGGAAGAGCTGCCGGAACTGCATCAACGCCTGACCGCCGAGCTGAAGGTACTCGATGGCGGCGAAGGCAGCCTGGAGCAACTGGAAGCAGAGCTGGAAAGCCAGCGGACACGCTTCGATGAACTGGCCGGCAAGCTGTCAGAGGCCCGGGCCAAGGCGGCCGCCGAACTGGACCAGCGGGTCGCATCCGAGCTGGCCCAGCTGAGCATGCCCAACATGCAGTTCATCACGCACCTGAACCGCAACAAAGGCGAGGAGCCTGCGCCCCACGGGCTGGAAGAGATTGAGTTCCTGGTCAGCGCCAATCCGGGCCAACCGGCCCGACCTCTGGCCAAGGTGGCCTCCGGTGGTGAGTTGTCGCGGATCAGTCTTGCCATTCAGGTGGTGGTTGCCCAGACCTCGACCACCCCCACGCTGGTCTTCGATGAAGTAGACGTAGGCATTGGCGGTGGCACGGCCGAAGTGGTTGGTCGGCTGCTTCGCACTCTCGGCGGCAATGGGCAGGTACTTTGCGTTACTCACTTGCCGCAAGTGGCAGCGCAGTGTCATCAGCACCTGTTTGTCAGCAAGTTTACCGAGCAGGATGCGACCTTCTCGAAAATCGAGACGCTGGACGATCAGGGCAGAATCAGTGAAGTGGCGAGAATGCTGGGAGGCGTCGACATGACCGAACACACGATCGCCCATGCCCGGGAGATGTTTTCAAAGGGGCAGGCAACCCATCACTGAGCCACGAGCAATTTTCCACTACCCCTCTCGATCCTGAGAGCTGTTGGGGCGGGCCAAAAACCCGCCCCTTTTTTCGTCAGACTCAGGACTTAATAGGCTTTACGTACAGAATCAGGCTGTGATCGACGATTTCGTAGCCGTGCTCTTTGGCAATTTTCTGCTGGCGCTCTTCGATGACCTCGTCGACGAACTCGACCACCTCACCAGTCTGTGTGCAGACCATATGGTCATGATGGTCGTCGCCAGCCATCTCGAACACGGCGTGGCCGCCCTCGAAGTTGTGGCGAAGAACCAGCCCTGCCGCCTCAAACTGCGTCAGTACCCGGTAGACGGTCGCCAGCCCCACGTCATCGCCCTGATCCAGAAGCTTCTTGTACACATCTTCGGCACTTAGGTGATGCTCCTCCGCTGTCTCCAGAATATTGAAGATTTTCACTCGCGGCAGAGTTACTTTCAGACCGACTTTTCGTAATTCGGCGTTTTCAGATGACATGTTACTATTCACTCTTTGGTGTGCCTCACGGCTTCCGGTATGATGAAGCCGCCATTGAACGGTTAACCCGTGTCACACCTGCCTCTGGCAGGCGATTTCAAGATAGAGGATTTCCCCCGGCGATGCAAAAGCTCACAGCTCTCATTCTCACTTTCGTTCTATCCGGTTGCGTTTTCCCGGGCGTCTACAAGATCAACGTCCAGCAGGGAAACATCGTTACCGATGAAGAGCTGACTCAGCTGACCGAGGGTATGCCCCGCAGTCAGGTACACGCCGTTATGGGTACCCCCCTGATGCTCAATCCAGTCGACCCCTCCCGTGAATACTATGTGTATACGTTCCAGAGACAGGGTGGAGACATCGAGGAACAAAGAATCATTGTTTACTACGAAGGCGACCAGTACGCCTACTTTGAGGCTCAACTGCTCGAAGAAACCCCGGCCTACTGAACTCAGGCTTTCTTTTTCGCCCGATTCAGCCGCGCCTGCTTCGGATCGATCTTGAGAGGGCGATACAGCTCCACCCGGTCGCCTTCCCTAAGCTCGTGGGCCGCCGGGTCCTTGATCACCTTGCCGAACACGCCCATATCAATGGTGTCGGGATCAATTTCCGGAAAAATATCGGTGATTCCGGATAGCTTGGCCGCCTCCAGGGCCGTGGTTCCCTCCGGCACGTTCACCGGCACAATTTCCTGCCTGTCCGGCCGCGCGTAGGCCACTTCCACCTGAATCATGCGCCCTCCGTCCGGTACAGCTCATCGGCACGGCGACAGAAAGCATCCACCATCGTATTGGCAGCCTGGCTGAACACCGGCCCGAACGTCATCCTTGAAAGCGATCCGGAGAACTCGAACTCCAGACTCAGAATCACCTTGCAGGCGTTCTCGTCCAGGGATTTGAAATGCCAGCGGCCCGTCAGGTTGCGAAACGGGCCGTCCACCAGGTTCATCTCGATCACTTCCGGCATCAGCAATTGATTGCGGGTGGTCAGCTTGTGGCGAACGCCACCCTTGGCGATTTCCAGGGACGCGGTTATCTGCTCCGGCTGCCGTTCGTGAATCACGGCCCCCGCACACCAGGGTAAAAACTCAGGGTAACGGGCAATGTCGTTTACCAGGTGAAACATGCGCTCGGCGGAGTGCATAACCAAAGCTGTTTTATCAATCTGATGGGGCATTGGAACCGGTTTTCCTGCTTGCATACACGCTGTGAAAAGATTTCAGACGCCTGGTAAGGAAGACAGCCTAAATCACACGCTATGATAAAGGATCTCGTCCTCTTTTGGGGCTTTTTCGCCTGGACTGTCATCACCCCCTTTCTTTTCCGGCGGTGTTTTATCCGCGGCGGGCGCCGCTTCCTCGGTCACCGGCCCTGGCTCATCGGATTCTGCCGGAGTCGCAGCAAACGGCCGGTCTTTCTCTGGCACCTTGTCCCCCTGGGACAGGATGGCGGCGGGCTGCTGGCACCAGGCCGCGGGATTGCCATTGCTGCACAGGTTAACCAGTGAGAAGGCCGTGTACTGAATCCCGATCCAGGCGACCACCAGAGGCAGTACCAGCCGCATCACCCAGAACCAGATTCTGGCGAACAGTTTCGGCGCGGCGCCCAGCATGGTACCGGAAAGGTGTCTGGTCAGGCACCAACCGGTAAACAGCGCAATCAGAATGGCCACCAGCGGAATCAACAGGCCGCCGGTTATCAGCTCGAGCCAGCGGAACATGGTGGCGCCGCCGACCCGTTCCTCGGCCCAGATATTGAATGACAGCAGAGAGGCCAGCCCCGCCAGCCATACCGCCAGGCCAATCAGAAGCACCGCCAGGCCCCGCGGCGACCCGGTCCACTCCCGGAACCAGCCGACAATCGGCTCAAGCAGGTTCAACGACGTGGTCCAGACAATCAGCACCACCATGAGAAATACGGCGCTAATCACAAACTGGCTTGCCGGCAACTGGGCAAGCGTCACCGGCATGGAGACAAACAGCAGACTGAAACCGCGCTCACCATCAAAGCTGTTGCCGTTGGTCGCTATCGCAAAAATCATCAGGCCGGCGAGAATCGCTACCAGGGTATCCATCAGCACCACTGCCAGAATCGAGCGCTTCAGGCGGGTATGGGGCGTGGTGTAGGAACCCAGGATGGTCCACACACCCATCCCCAGGCCGAGGGTGAAAAACGCGTGGAACAGGGCCGCTTTGAGACTCTCCCAGGAAAGGTCCTCCGGATGCATGGCAAGAATATGATTGACGGCGCCGTCGACCCGACCATGCCAGACCGCCAGTGCGAACAACACAAGCATCAGCACCAGGGCTCCCGGCACCACCACCCGCAAGGCCCGCTCCAGGCCTTTCACAACCCCCTGTGCCGAGACCCAGAGCACCAACAGGAGAAAGAAAACATGCCACCCCATGAACAGCCGATATTGCCTCGGGTCTGACACCAGGCCCGCAAGAATGCCTGTTGCCTCTGCTTCGCCAGCTCCGGAAAATCGGCCCAGCGCGCCAAAAAATACATAGGCCAGGGCAATGGACCCGAAAACTGCTGTGAACGAGAGCACCAGAAAGGCTGCCAGGATGCTGAGCCGGCCGACCGTCATCCACGCCCGGGACTGCTTGGCGCTGCGGATCAGCCCATCCATGGCCAGCACAATACCGTGGCGGGCATAGCGACCCAGCGCTGCTTCAGTCACCATCAGCGGCAGTGTCACCAGCAGGAGACAGGCAAGATAAAGCAGAATGAACAGGCCACCCCCATGCAGACTGGCGAGATAAGGGAACTGCCAAAGGTTGGCAAGGCCAACGGTAGCGCCCACCGCGGCCCAGAAGAAGGTTGATTTTCGGGTAAAGGACCCGATATGTGTCTGATACGGCGTAGGCATTCGCGTCCCTGAGGCCACTGGACAGGTCTGGGAGAAGGTCTGGGCCAGTATTGTAGCTGAAGGATCCCATCGCGCACGAACCGGAAGCCGCCACAACGCTGATTTCGTGACCGGTCCGGCACTGTTGGGCTACAATGCGCCTTTTTCCGGCCATACCAAGGCCGGCCCGTTCATTCGTCCGACCCCGGATTCATTGATACATGAGCAAGAAAAAACCCGGAACGCCGAGCAATACCATTGCGCTGAATAAAAAGGCGAAGCACGAGTATCACATTGAGGAGCGCTTCGAGGCGGGTCTCGCCCTGCTGGGCTGGGAAGTAAAATCCCTGCGTGCCGGCAAGGCCCAACTGGTGGACGCCTATGTGCTGCTCAAGGACGGCGAAGCCTGGTTGCTGGGCTCACACATCACCCCGCTGATTGCGGCGTCGACCCACGTCGTCGCCGACCCGACGCGTACCCGCAAGCTACTGCTCCACGCCAAGGAAATCGCCAAGATCGTGGGCAAGGTCAACCAGGCCGGCTACACCTGTATTCCGCTGGCACTGTACTGGAAGAATAACAAGGTGAAGTGCGAAATTGCGCTGGTGAAGGGCAAGAAGCTGTTCGACAAACGCGCGACCGAGAAAGAGCGCGACTGGAACCGCCAGAAACAGCGCATCCTGCGCGAAGCCAACGTCTGATTCCGCCCCCCACGGATTAACAAATACCTGACGCCGGTCATGGCCGGCGTTGGCAGATCTGTCGCATACTCACTCTCTTTGTTCAGATTTCCAACAGGCCTATACTCGGGAACTCCGGTGCAGGGCAAAGGGAGCCGCTTATGTCACCCAAACAGACACCCATGTCCGCCGTGGACCGCGCGTGGCTACGCATGGACACTCCTCAGAACCCCATGATGATCTGTGGGGTGTGGACACTGGAACGTCCGGTTTCCATGAGCCGTCTCAGACACACGATTGAAGAGCGATTCCTGTGCTTCAACCGTTTCCGGCAGCGGGTAATCGACACCGGAGACCGGGCCTATTGGCAGGATGACCCTCTGTTCGACCTGGACAACCACCTGCACCGCATCGCCCTACCCGGCAAGGCAGACAAAGCCGAACTCCAGAAACTGGTCAGTGACATGAACAGCACCTCGCTGGATTTCCGGCAACCACTCTGGCAAATGCACTACATCGACAATTACGGCGACGGCGGTGCGCTGCTGATCCGCATTCACCACTGCATTGCCGATGGCATCTCGCTGGTGCGGGTGATGCTGTCACTTACCGATAAAACGCCGGAACCCAAGCTTGGCAAAGTGGCTCGCAAGCGTCGCTCCAAACCCCTTCAGAGCTCCGGCATCCAGAAATTGCTCCATCGAGCCGTGGACAGCGCGCAGACGGCCACCAATCAGGCAAAGCTGTTCATCCAGTCTGTCCGCGAGGAGCCTAACTACCCGCTCAAACTGGCCTCTACCGCCAGCGGTGTAGCCCTGGACCTTCTCAAACTCGGCCTGTCCCCTGTGGAGCCCAAAACCGGTCTGAAGCAACCACTTAGCGGACGCAAACAGGTGGCCTGGGCGGATCCCCTTGACCTCAATGAGGTGAAAGCCTGCGCCAAGGCCCTCGGCGGCACCATCAACGACGCACTGCTGTGCACGGTCACCGGGGCTTTACAGCGGCATTTTGCAGCTCACAAGGAAACCATTCCTGATTGCGGAATCCGCGTCGCCGTGCCGTTCAACCTCCGGCCGCTGGACCAGCCCATTGAGACACTCGGCAACAAGTTTGGCCTGGTGCTGGTCACGCTGCCCGTGGAGATACGGGACCCACTCATGTGCTTCCGGCAGGTGCAGGAGAACATGAACCGGCTCAAGCGATCCTATCAGGCCCAGGTTACCTACAGCCTGCTGGATATTTTCGGGCGCGGCCCCGATGTTATTGAACGGCGGGCACTGGATCTGCTCAGTAACAAGGCCTCCGCCGTGCTGACCAACGTGCCCGGCCCGAAAGAGCCCCTGTACCTGGCGGGCAGCAAGCTGACCCAGCCCATGTTCTGGGTGCCCCAGAGCGGCAGCATCGGTATTGGCATGAGCATTCTCAGTTATGCCGGCACCGTGCAGTTCGGCATTACCGTGGACAAAGCCATTCATGCAGATCCGGATGCGGTAATGGGCTATTTCCGGGAAAGCTTCGAGGCCCTGAGCCACGCGGCTCTGGCCGGCCGCCATGGCGCCGCTGAACGCAAGGCCAGCTAGGTCTGTAGGTACATCTACAGCCGCCGGAGAACAAAACTCCAACAAACAAACCTTGAAGTCCGGCAAACCGGACACATATACTGAGCATAAGGGGACGACATGGCTTCGACGCCGGTGGCGAACCCTTGAGTGCATGTCGAGATGGCAGCCAATCTCGTTAATCCAAAGCTGCAACGCAATAGTCGCAAACGACGAAAACTACGCACTAGCAGCGTAAGCTGCTAGTCGTCCTGACCGGGTCGCCCGTAGCCCGGAAGCAACATCTCAGGACGTCATCGCTTACGGGATGCTCCGTTATCCAGAGTTCACTGGCTAACGGCTAAGATTTAAAGAACTCGGTTCTTGCACCCTGGCTCTCGGGTCGCTTGAACTTAAATCAATAGAGAGACGCTAAACATGTAGACCTCAAGGCTGAGTACTGGCGGACGCGGGTTCAATTCCCGCCGTCTCCACCAAACAACCAAAGAGCCCCTGATTTCAGGGGCTTTTTTTCGTTCTAGCCCCTCAAAACCACTCCAATACTCACACCGTCAAAGGAACCCACCTGAGTTCCTCCTCGCCTGTGAAGTGGCTCCTGAAATTTGCAGCTTCAGGCACGTTCAACCAAGCTTGAAGTAACAATTCCATCAAGCGACAGAGGGGAATGATCATGTATGACTTCCTTGAAGAAAGCTCTCGCCTGATGCACCAGGCAGCGAAGATAGGCGAGATCAATCCGGATGTCGTCGAGCTGCTTTCCGGACCGGCCCGTGTTATCGGTTTTCGCATTCCGCTGAAAATGGACGATGGCAGCAGCCGTGTGTTCGATGCTTACCGTGTCTGCCACACCGATGCCCTCGGCCCAACCCGGGACGGCACCCGGATCTCGCCGGACCTCAACCTCGACGAATGCAAGGCACTGGCCCTGGTCATGTCCGTCAAGCATGCGGCGGGGCGCATTCCCGCAGGCGGGGGAAAGGGCGGCATTGCCGCTGATCCCGGTAAACTCAGCAGGCTTGAATTCGAGCGCCTGTGCCGTGCGTACATTCGCCATTTGCGGCCCTCCGGCCCGGACTGCGATGTTCCCGGGGCCGATGTGGGCACCGGCATGCAGAGCATGTCCTGGATGCTGGACGAGTACGAGCAGATCACCGGCCGCCACTCACCTGCCGCGGTTAACGACAAACCGCCCATTCTCGGGGGCACCCTCGGCGGCTATGAAGCCACCGGCATGGGTGTCTTCGAGGTTTTTCAGGCGGCAGCGGAGCAGATCGACTTCAAGCTCGAAGGAGCCCGCATCGCTATCCAAGGCTTCGGCCAGGTTGGCTCGGTTGCAGCCCATGCGTTTCACGAGGCCGGCTGCAAGGTTATCGCGGTTCGACAGATCGACAGCGGCGTCTATGCCAGTGAAGGCCTCGACATTCCGGAACTTGTCAAATACCAGGAGGAAAACGGCAGCCTGGAGAATTTCCCGGGTTCAGAACCCATCACCAATGAGGAGCTTTTTGCCTGCGACTGCGACGTGCTTGTTCCGGCAGCCTTGCAAGGCGTTATCACCCGGGAGGTGGCAGAAAGGGTAAAAGCGCGGATCCTCGTTGAGGCCGCCAATTCCCCCACCACTCTGGACGCGGACGAACTGCTACTGGAGCGTGGCGTTACGATCGTACCGGATGTGCTGGCCAACGCCGGCAGTGTCCACCTTTGCCAGATGGAGCGCACGCAGGGCCTTTCCGATGACTACTGGGGCTCGGAAACCATCAATGAGCAGCGCCGTATGCGATTAGTCCACAGCTATCAGCAGGCGGCCGAGTGCGCCGAACGTCATGGTCTCAAATCGGTGCGACTGGGCGCCTGGATTAATGCGCTCAAGCGTATTGAAGAGGCGGTTCTCACACGTGGCTGGTGCTGATCTGAAGCGGCCCCTGGTTTCAGGGGCCAACCAACGCCCATGAACCAGCCAGACGACCCGGCCAGTCTTACAGAGCTTCTGGAGCGCCTCCGTTCGAATACCGCGGGACAGGCTCAGGTGTCTGTGGGCGATGTACTGGAAGCTATTGGTGAGCGCTCCTTCGGGCCGATGGTTCTGGTCGCTGGCGTGATTACCCTGGCGCCACTGATCGGTGACATTCCCGGGGTACCCACCGCACTCGGCCTGATGGTGTTGCTCACCCTGGGGCAACTGGTTTTCCAGCGACATTCGATCTGGATTCCGTCAAAGCTGGCGCGCCGGAACATTGAGAGAGAAAAGCTTGCCAAAGGCCTCGACTGGATGGCGAAACCGGCCCGGTTTATGGATCGCTGGACCAAACAACGGCTACTCTGGCTGGTTCGCGGGTCGGGGCAATATGTTATCGCCATCATTTGTATGGCCGTAGCGGCTGCCATGCCACTGATGGAGATCATTCCATTCAGCGCCAACGGTGCCGGGATCGCCCTGATGGCCTTTGGCCTGGCGATTGTGGCACGGGACGGACTTCTGGCCCTGATCGCCATTGTGGCCACCGGGGGAACAACATGGTTCGTGCTGACCAACCTGCCCTGGTAAAGGGTGATGGGTGACGGGGCTACGGTGAAGAATTCTGTCACCATTTGAAACAATCCTTCTGAATCCCGATTCACCGTAAAGCTGCTACTATTGCTACATACTCTTGGCTTGCCGGCTGAACAGCGCCCGGCAAACAGCCTCTTGAACCAACTTCTTGAAAAAGCTCCTGCTTCAGGGGCTTTTGCAGTTGAAAGGACCCGGTTTTATGTCCAGCAAAGCGAAGCAGACCCAGAAACTTTTGCTGTTCCGGCTTTCCGGCGAGCGTCTGTTCGGAATTGGAACGCTGAAGATCCGGGAGATCCTGCCTTTCATGCGGCTGACCAAACTGCCTCACAGCCATCATGCGGTGATTGGCACGGCCACCTTCCGCGGCTCTGCCGTTCCGGTGATTGATATGGCCGCGGCTGTGGGCTACCCACCGCTGACCCGGGAAGAGCAGGAAAAGGCTTCGATTATTGTCACGGACATCCAGCGCCAGGAGATCGGATTTCTGGTGCGCAGCGTTCAGCAGATCATCGAGACCAACTGGAAGGACGTGATGCCGCCACCGAAGGCCCTGGGCAGCAAGGCATTCATCACCGGCCTGCTGGACGTGGAAGGCGATATTATCCAATTGTTGGATGTCGAATTGCTGCTGGCCAAGGTGTACCCCGAATCACTGGATACCCAGGAGGTGGTTCTCACGGATGTGCAGAGTGAGACGCTCAAGTCCCTGAACATTCTTATGGTGGACGATTCGCAGGTGGCCCGGAAGCAGCTTTCGGACGTGCTGGACAGCAAGGACATCCCCTACCAGGTAACATCCAACGGCGATGATGCCCTGCAAATCCTGCTGCGGGACCACGAACTGGGCCGGCCCACGGATATTCTGGTGAGCGATATCGAGATGCCGGGGCTGGATGGTTACGAGCTGGCGTTCAATGTTCGGGACAATTCAGCGCTGCAGCAGCCTTACATCATCCTGCATACATCACTGAACAGTGAGATGAGCCTGAGCTATGCCAATCAGGTTGGTGCCAACGAGGCCCTGACCAAGTTTGATGCCGAGGAGCTGCTTCAGGCAATGCTGAGGGGCGCTGAACAGGCCCGTTAAGGCCTGAGCTGTTCGATAAATTCGTCGGCGTCAGCGCGCATCTGGGCCAGCTTCTGCTGCCACTCGTCACGGTGACGGCTGAGCGTTTCCTCGCTCAGGCGGGTGAAGCTTTCGCCGGTTTCCGCCACGGTGCGGCTGGCGTTGGCGAGGGATTCCATGGTCGGCTCGCTCAGTTCATCGGCCTGGCGGTCCAGATCCCGGGCAGCCTGTTCCAGAATCACACGGTCTTCCTCGGGTGTCGGCTCGCTGTCTTTCAGCGCTTCTTCCACTGAGCGCTCAAGCTCCCGCATGGCTTCCTGGAGTTTCTTGCCGAACTCATCCATGGCACTCTCTGCCTGCCGGCCCATTTCCTCAGAATAGGCTTCCAGGTCCCGGGCCAGCTGCTCCATCTGCTGCTCAAAGTCGTCCGAGGATGAGGAAAAACGGGCGCTGAGCTCTTCACCGAGCCGGTTGAGCTCGCCCATGATGCTGCTGAACGGGGACGGATTGAGGATGGCCTCACCGGTGCGGTCGTAATCCACCAGCCACTGATCCTGGAAACGCACGAGGTAGGTGACCAGTTCCAACCGCTCACCCTCGGTACCCGCTTCGGCCGGCAGGCGGGTTACGACGGTGGCTTCCCGATCTTCAATGATAACCCGACCAAAGGATGGCACGGCGTCGGTCCAGCTACGCTGGTAACCATCGAACGCAGCGGACTCCGCCAGGGTGGAGTATTCCATCACATCACCGGCATCATTCTCGGCCATGGCCTGCCAGAAGGCCGCCGCCACTTCCTGGGGTGTCTCGGGGTTGCTGCACCCGGCGAGCAGGGTCAGTGTCAGGGCGGCTAACAGGCCACCAATACAGGAACGAATCATTGCTGTGCTACCTGGGGTTTGTCATCTGGAAGCATGATACACCCCTTACAGCCTGCAGGTCAGTTCTGCCAGTTCCTCATCAAACACCCGCCGGTTTTCACTGTAATCCACCGGCACCTCCACCACATGAACGCCACCGGCGGCCAGGGCGTTTTCCAGGGTCGGGCGCAGGTCTTCCGTGCGGGTCACGCGCTGCCCTTTGGCACCGTAAGACTCGGCATAGGTAACAAAGTCCGGGTTGCGATAATCCAGCCCGAAATCAGTATAGCCCTCCTGCCTCTGCTTCCACTTGATCATGCCGTAGGCGCTATCGTTTATGATCAGCACCACCAGGTTCAGGTTCAGGCGCACCGCGGTTTCCAGTTCCTGACTGTTCATCATGAAACCACCGTCACCGCAAACCGCCATCACCTTCAGGTCCGGGTACAGCATGGAGGCCATCATCCCGCTGGGCAGGCCGGCGCCCATGGAAGCCAGGGCGTTATCCAGGAGTACGGTGTTGTTGTCGTAGGCCGGGTAATTGCGGGCGAACCAGAGCTTGTACATGCCGTTATCCAGCGTGATGATGCCGTCCTCCGGCATCACCTGCCGCACGTCGTGAACAATACGCTGCGGGATCACCGGGAAGCGATCATCCTCGGCCCGCTCCTGCAGGTGGGCGTCCACGGCCTCTTTCACCTGCATCAACCGGGTGAAATCGTGGTTGGCACACTGACCACAGTTCTCGGCCATGTATTCCACGCTGTTGGCGATATCGCCCACCACTTCGTGCTGGGGAAAATATACCGGGTCCACATCGGCGGCGCTGAAGTTCACATGAATGACCTTCTTGCCGCCAGGGGTCATAAAGAACGGCGGCTTTTCCACCACATCGTGGCCAACGTTGATCACCAGATCCGCCCGGTCAATGGCGCAGTGGACAAAGTCGCCGGCAGAAAGAGCAGCATTGCCCAGGTACCCGGGGTGACGTTCATCCACGACGCCCTTGCCCATCTGGGTGGTAAAGAACGGGATGCCGGTAACGTTCACCAGGTGCAGCAGGGCCTGGGACACCCGTTTCCGGTTGGCGCCCGCGCCGATCATGATCAGCGGGTGCCGGGCTTCGCGCAGCATGTCGCAAGCCATCTCCAGGCTTTTCGGACTGGCCGAGGGGCGGCGAGCATCACTGGGCTTGAAAATATGGGTGTCGGATTCGGGCTCCTCGTCGGCAATATCCTCCGGAAGCTCCAGGTGCACCGCACCCGGACGCTCTTCGGACGCCAGCCGGAAGGCCTCCCGCACCTTGGCGGGTATGGTGTTGGCATTGGTGATTTGCCGGGTGTACTTGGTGAGCGGGCGCATCAGATCCACCACATCCAGAATCTGGAACAACCCCTGTTTCGAGGATTTGATGGGCTTCTGACCGGAGATCATCATCATGGGCATGCCGCCCAGCTGGGCATAGGCGGCTGCGGTCACGAAATTGGTAGCACCTGGCCCCAGAGTGGAAAGGCAGACTCCCACCCGGCCCGTCAGGCGGCCATAAGTGGCGGCCATAAAGCCGGCGGCCTGTTCGTGGCGGTTGAGCACCAGTTGAATGCTGGAAGTTCTCAGGGCCTCAAGGAAGGCGAGGTTTTCCTCACCGGGTACCGCGAAAATGTATTCAACGCCTTCGTTTTCCAGCGCCCGGATAAACAACTCGGCTCCATTACGGGCCGGGGAGTGTTCGTTGGCCATGGCCTTCCTCTTGATCTGTGAGTTCCGGGTGATCGGCAAAGTCCGGGATCAATCGGTTATCGGCGGCTCCGCCTGAAGGGCTTCTGCCGGCAAGCGATCCTGACCCCAGGTGCGATACACACCCTCTGTTACGCGCCGAAGGGCATCCTCGTTCACTTCCGCCGGTTCTCCCCGCTCCAGGGGATCATAGTGGAAGATGTACAGCCGTGATGTGAACTGCTCGAAAGGCAGCGACGACTCGCCGAAGCGCTCACCGAAGCCGGAGGTGCTGACCTTCACGTCGTCGCCCCAGTTCTGGCCGCTGTCGTTGTTCGGGTTAAAGAAATACACCCGCATCTCACCATCCGGGTCCAGCGTTACCCTGAGAATGGTTATGGCGTGCCAGCCGATAAATCGGGCCGCGCTGTCAGTGACGGCGATGCCCGCCGGTTGCGGGTGAATCAGCGGCTGACTGCCATTGTAATAGGGATGATAACTGGCGTAGAAATGCCGGATAAAGCCTTCCAGATCGTCGAGTTTCCCCGTGGCCACATCCACGTTAATGGCAAACCCGCGGCCCGCAGACCAGCCATGGAATTCCGGGTTCACCCATTTGTGCGGATCGCCCTCGCGGCCGACGCACAATCGGCCCATCGCCACATAAATCCGGTCCAGATGCGGCACCACCACCAGGGAGACCGGGTCCAGATCCAGGGTCACCTCGGAAGCAACACCGCCGACACTTTGGGCGGATGACACCGGCTGCCCCTCGAAGTGCATCACGATTTCGTTGTCCCGTGCCGCCCAGGCCACCATCTGCAACAGGTAGTCCGGATCGTTGTAGGCCCACATGGACAATGCACGGGCAGACTGGCAGGTGGGGTTATTGCCCTGCCCCACGCCCAGAGGCTGCCCCAGCATGTTCAACACGCCCTGGATCAGCCAGGCACCGGGCTGAGGCTGGTAACCATAGGCCAGCTCAAGGCGTTCACGGGCGTGGGGGCAGAGGGACAGGCGCGCCTGGCGCCACAGCGCCGGAGCGACCGGCGGTTGATAGAGAATGCCGCGCTCCAGCAGCAACGCCAGGCCATAAATGCCCTGGGCCGTTTCCGGATAGATTCCTTCCTCGATCAACGTATGGACCAGCTCCCGGTAACACAACAGGCAATCCCGCCCGGTGCTGGACAGACCCAGCGCCTCGCTGAGCAGGGTATCCTGGTCCGCCAGGATGAACCGTATGAACGAGGCATGGTAGGGCGAGACGAGGCCGGTGTCGTGCATGGAACGCGCAAACCCGGTGGCCTCGTTCTGCAGAGCCTGGGCATCCATGGTTTCGAGTCGCTGCTGGTAAACCACGGTTCCGGGATCTTCGCTGCAGGCCCTGGTGGGCCCATAGAGGCTGGAAATCAGCCGGTCGGCACCCCGGCCTGCACCACCGAGATCGGCCTGCGGATCCGCCCGGCACAGAGCAATCTGGGTGATCATGCGGCGCACGTCCGTCACCTGGATCGGGCGTTGCTCAAGGATCCGCCAGATTTCTTCGATCAGACTGTCAATCACGTGCTCGTAGCCGATGTGATCAGCAACGTACTGGACCACAGCCTGACTGATCAACGCGAGCTTGCCCTGCTCCCGCTCGGCTTCACCGGTCATGCCAAACAACAGGCCCAGGTTGATGGCCAGAACCTGCGTCAGGTAGTGGTGCGCCTGTTCGGCCGATACAGAGGGATGCAGATAGTGGCCTCGGGCCACGGCAAGCAAGCGCAATTCGCTGAAAGCCTCAATCACCACGGTGTCGGAGTTCTGGCTCTGCAGCGAATAGGTTGTCAGCGTGGGGAGAAGAATACCGGGTTCAGCCCAGTCTGTACCGGCGAAAACGCCGGCCAGTTCGAGGCGCTCGGCGCGCTCCTCGATGACCTGGCAGCCACCAGGCTGCAACAGGACCCTGCGGGAAATATCCAGCACGCGTGGAAGCTTGCCGGCCCTGGCAAAGGACCGGCTCTCTTCCATGGCCTGGATCGCGTCATCCAGCCGTTGTACCAGCTTGTCGAAATTCACAGCTGGCGTTGCGCTGCCCGGTTGGTGATCGTTCAAACGATAATCCTCAGGGCCTGGCACCAAACCCGTTTGTTGTTAATGCTTCTCCTGATTATACATAGAAATCGAGGTCTTCCTGATGTTTCAGGAGGTCCCGCATGACGTAAGGGTCTTCACCGAAGAAATACACAAGTCCCCAATGGGTACCGAAAGCGGTCCGTTTGGTAACCGTTTCTTCCAGCGGCGCAGTCAGCTCGTGAGACTCGAAATACTCGTGGTTTTCGGTCTCTTCCGGGATTTCCAGCTTGCTGACAACCCGGCGGCGCGGATAGACGCCGAAGCAACCGGCATAACCCTTTGCATCCACCACTTCCTTCGGGAAGAAGGCCTTCACTTCTTCGTCGGTGGTTTTCGGGTCGAAAGTGAGGATCATGCCCTGATAGGCGTTGAAGCCGTAGGCACGCTCAAGCAGCTCGAATACCTTGAAGCCCGGCGGACGGTACGCAACCTCGCCAAAGTACATGGTCCGGTCGCTGGTCACGAAGTATTCCGGGTGAATAAACCCGAACTCGATATCAAAGGTCTTGATCAGCTTTTCGATCTCGCCCCGGATCTGGTCCCGATATTTCTCAAGGTCCGGTGTCGCAGGGACAAACACGGAATAACCCAGAGTCACATATTCGGAAATATTCAGGAAGGCAATCTTGCCATTGTGGATCCAGGCTTCCACCGCAAATTCCCAGCCATCCAGGTGCGATTCCATCAGTACCGGAAACTCTTCTTCGGGAATGGTATCGACTTCGTCGGGAGTACGGATAACCCGGTGACCCAGGCACCCGGCCTTGTCAAACGCCTTGAGGTGGATCGGGTCGTTGGGGTCGCCATCCAGCTTGAGCAGGGTCTGGTTCACCCGCTTGAGGAACCGGATAACGTCGCCCTTATCGTGGGCTTCCTCAAAAATGCCCACCCGAATGCCACCAAGCTGGGCGCGGCGTTTCATCAGTGCCTTGTCACGCAACAGCATGGCCTGGCCAAAGAGGCGCGGCTTGTCCATCAACACCGAGTTAATGGCACCCGCCCACTCAACAGTCTCCTCAAACAACGGAATGGCGACATCAACGCCCATATCCTTGAGGGTCTGCGCAATTTCCACCGAGCGATCGTTCAACCGCTCGAAATTCCAGGGCACATAGGGAATGTCATGCTCTTCGCAGTAGGCTTCCGCCCAATCCGGTGCCACAACAACATAACGGCGGTCGAACTTGTCGGCCGCTTCAACCGCATTCAGGCTCCAGCCCAACAGCGCGACATACCCTTTCTCAGGATTGTACTTTTGCTCACTCACAGGCTATCTCCATTTATAAAGGGTTTCGTTATAACCCTACGCGTACGCTGTAAAATCGCAAATTTCGTGCCCCTCTAAAATGCGAAAAGCACCGCGATCACCGGCGTAAAAACCAGCAGTCGCAGTGCCTTTCGGTTTTTTAGAACGTTTAGGAATATCAGCCTAAATTGAGGGTTGACAGGGTCCGCTCGCGAACTTTGGTCAGCAACGCTTCGTCCTCAACGAGGGATTGGCCGTACGAGGGCACCAGCTCTTTCATTCGCTCCTGCCACTCCGGAGTCTTGATCTTCTCCGGGAAGCAACGTTCGATGACGTTGATCATGGCATTGGCTGCAGTAGATGCGCCCGGGGAAGCGCCGAGCAGCGCTGCCAGGGTTCCGTCCTTGGCGGCCACGATTTCAGTACCAAACTCGAGCTTGCCACCGCCGCCATCAACCTGCTTGATAATCTGCACGCGCTGGCCGGCCATACGCAGCTGCCAGTCCTCTTCCATGGCGTCCGGGAAGAAGTTGCGCAGCGATGCCACCCGGTCACTGTGGGACTGGAACACTTCTCCAATCAGATAACGGGTCAGGTCCATGTTGCTTTTGCTCACCGAGAGCATCGGCTTCAGGTTGGTGGGCTTCACCGAACCAATCAGATCAAAGATGGAGCCCTTCTTGAGGAAGCGGGTAGTAAAGCCGGCAAACGGACCGAACAGCAGGGCCGGCTCACCGTTGATGATTCGCGTATCCAGGTGCGGCACCGACATGGGCGGAGCCCCGATCGGCGCCTTGCCGTAAACCTTGGAGTTATGCTGCTCAACAATGTCCGGCTTGCCACACACCAGCCACTGGCCGCTGACCGGAAAGCCACCGTAGCCTCGGGCTTCCTCGATCCCGGACTTTTGCAGAAGCGGCAATGCACCACCGCCGGCACCCAGGAAGACAAAGCCGGCTTCCAGTTTGGTCAGCTCTCCGGTCTTCTGGTTTTTCACACGAACTTTCCAGCGGCCGTTGTCGCGCTGATCGATGTAGTGCACGGGTGAACTGAGCATCAGCTCAAAATTCGGCTGGGTTTCCAGCCACTTCACCATGCTGCGGGTCAGGGAACCGAAATCCACGTCCGAACCGTGCTTGATCCGGGTGGCGGCAACACGCTGCATCGGGTCCCGGTTATTGACGATCAGCGGCATCCATTCTTCGAGATCCTTCGGGGACTCGGTGTATTCCATGTCGCGGAACAGATGGTGGGCGCTCAAACGCTCATGGCGGCGCTTGAGAAAGGCTACATCTTTCTCACCCCAGACAAAGCTCTGGTGCGGTGTGCGGTTAATAAAGGTGGATGGCTCTGGCAGGATGCCCTGCTCCACCAGGTAAGACCAGAGCTGCAGGGACACCTCGTACTGGGCGTTGATCTGCAGGGCCCGATCAATGGTCACATCGCCATCGTCGGTTTCGGGCGTATAGTTGAGCTCACAGTACCCGGCATGCCCGGTACCTGCGTTGTTCCATCCGTCTGTGCTCTCATGGGCAACGTGGTCGAGACGTTCCACCATGACGATGTCCAGGGACGGATCAAGCTGCCTGAGCATCATGCCGAGAGTGGCGCTCATGACGCCACCGCCGACCAGCACTACGTCTGCCTGTCTAACGGCCATTGGTTTTCACCCTAGCTAGTGTTGAGCTTTTTTGCCCCCTCACGATCAGCAAGGAGGCCTGTCGGAAGCCGGTCGGGCGCGAGGTAAACGGCGCCGCCGTCTGCTTCCGGTCTGAATGTGCGCGCAATTATCGCGATTTTTGCCGAGATAATAAATTGCGATTGTCAATCGTTGCGTCTTTCTCAGGCTCCCGCCAATGCTCAGAGCCTGTATATGCACGTACGAACAGTGGTTTGCTCCGGGTCAACGGTCTAAAATCCGCCCGCGTGATCTGCCAGGCCGCCTCCGGCCTCTACTCTGACAAACCAGGACGGGATCTCCCCAATGTCTGCCCTTGATGCATTTCTGATTGTTCTCGCGGTTCTGGCGCTATTGGGCGTCATATTTGAAGAGGTCATCCACATCAACAAGGCCAAGGTAACGCTTTTCTTTGGCACCATGAGCTGGATGCTGTTGTTCCTGTTCAGTGATAACGCTGCTGAAACGTCTGCCATTTCCGCCGGCCTGTCCGAAAGCATTGCCGAAATCGCGGGACTGTGGCTGTTCCTGGTCGCAGCCATGACATTCGTCGCTTACCTGAACAAGAAGGGTATGATCGAAAACGTGATTTACCTGATCATGCCGAAACAGGTGAGCGAACGGCGGCTACTGTTCCTGACCGGTCTTTTTTGTTTCATTTTCTCTTCTCTGGCAGACAATATCACCGCCACTTTAGTCTCATGCTCGCTGATTCTGTCGCTGGATCTGGAGCTGAAAAAACGCATCCAGTTCGTCACGCTCGTTGTCTTTGCGGTCAACTCCGGAGGCGTTTCCCTGATCACCGGCGACGTCACTACCTTGATGATTTTCCTGGCAGAAAAGGTGGAAATACTGACGCTTCTGACCCTGGCTATCCCGGCCTCCATTACGGTTTTCATCCTTGCTGTCTTCCTCTCACGGGGACTGACAGGCACTGTAACGCTTCGTTCCAACACCACCCCGGTTCGACGGGTGGATGCGGTCATCAGCGGCCTGTTTTTGTTAACAATCCTGAGCACCATTGCCGGCAATGCCCTGTTCGGAATTCCGCCGGTTCTGACCTTCCTGTTCGGGCTGTCCATCATGTTTCTGGTGTCGCGCTTCATGAGCGACGACTCTGACCTGGACCCGATTCTCGAATACATCCGAATCATCGAATTCGAGACCCTGCTGTTCTTCCTGGGCATCCTGCTGCTGGTGGGCATGCTCAAGGAGATTCATGCACTGGCTTCGCTGGTGGCCATTTACGACGTCCTGCCGCCGCTCTACGCCAATTACCTGATGGGCATCTTCTCGGCCGTGATCGATAACGTGCCGCTGACAGCAGCATTGCTGAAGGCCGGTATCGACATGAGTCCCGGCGAATGGATGGGCCTGACCTACGCAGTGGGCGTGGGCGGATCGCTCCTGGTGATCGGTTCAGCCGCCGGCATCGTGGCGATGAGCAAGATCCCGGGGCTGACCTTTGCGTCCTATTTGCGGTATCTTGCACACCTCCTGGCAGCCTATACGCTGGGCTACGCCGGCGTTTTCATGCTCGGACGTTTCATCAACTGAGGTCTATCTATGCTAATGGCATTTGGCGCTATCATCGCCGGCCTGGTACTACTGGTCTGGAGTGCCGACAAGTTTGTGGAGGGCGCCGCGGCGACCGCCAAGCACCTGGGTATGCCGACCCTGCTGATCGGCATGGTGATTATCGGTTTCGGCACCTCGGCACCTGAGCTGGCCGTCTCTGCCATGGCTGCGTCCGATGGCAATCCCGGCCTGGCCCTGGGTAATGGCTATGGCTCCAACATTACCAACATTGCGCTTATTGTCGGCCTGACAGCCGTCATCGCGCCTATCGCAGTGCACTCCCAGGTGATCCGTAAGGAGCTGCCGCTGCTGATCGTACTCACCCTCATTGCCGGTGCCCAACTGCTCGATGGGCAACTCTCGCGCATGGATGGCTGGGTGTTGCTGGCGGTGTTCGCTGTGGTAATGGGCTGGTCTATCTATCAGGGCCTGAGAGGCAAGGCGGACCCCCTGGCCGGCGATGCTGATGCCGAGATTATCGCCCATCCCATGCCCCTTAAAACCGCGGTTATCTGGCTGGTGATCGGCCTGGTACTACTGATTGTCAGTTCCCGCATGCTGGTGTGGGGAGCGGTCACAATCGCCCAGAGCCTTGGCGTCAGCGACCTGGTCATCGGCCTGACCATCGTTGCCATCGGCACCTCCCTGCCGGAGCTTGCCTCAGCGCTGGCAGCGGTTAAAAAGAACGAACACGATCTCATCCTGGGCAACATTCTGGGCTCGGGCATCTTCAACACCCTGGCCGTGGTGGGACTTGCAGCTGTCATCGAACCCCTGGCGGTGGATCCGGAAGTACTCTATCGGGACTGGACGCTGATGCTGGCTCTAACGGTGGGTCTGTTCCTGATGGGCTTTGGGCTTATCGGGCGGAGCAAACTGGTGAGCCGGGTGGATGGCGGCATTCTTGTGCTGGTCTACGTGGCCTATACCGGCTATCTGCTGTCCACGGTGGTGGCTGCCGGCACCGCCTGA
>CAZFQI010000008.1:0-19451 GCA_964520755.1 uncultured Marinobacter sp.
AAAACAACCGTTGATCTTTCTTCACGAATCCCTAAGCTATGGCTCAGCTTTTCATATCAATCGCGGAGTCAGTTCCTGCCCATGAGCCAGCAACAATATAACGCCGATGCTATTGAAGTTCTGAGCGGCCTGGACCCGGTGCGCAAGCGTCCGGGGATGTATACAGACACCAGTCGGCCCAATCACCTGGCGCAGGAAGTCATTGATAACAGTGTGGATGAGGCGCTGGCGGGCCACGCCAAGCGTATCGACGTGGTGTTGTACAGTGATGGCTCCCTGAGTGTGGAGGACGATGGCCGCGGCATGCCGGTGGATCTCCACAAGGAAGAGGGCTTGTCAGGGGTGGAGCTGATCCTGACCCGCCTCCACGCTGGCGGCAAGTTTTCCCAGGGCAACTACAACTTTTCCGGTGGCCTTCACGGGGTGGGTGTTTCTGTTGTTAACGCCCTGTCTACCCACCTGGAAGTGACTATCAAACGTGATGGCCAGCTGCACCGGATCACCTTTGCCAATGGTGATAAGGCTTCAGAGCTGGAAGTAATCGATACCGTGGGCAAGCGCAATACCGGTACCCGGCTGAAGTTCACGCCCGATGTAAGCTATTTTGATAGCCCCAATTTTTCTGTCAGTAGGCTTCGCCATAACCTGCGGGCAAAAGCGGTTCTGTGTCCGGGCCTGACGGTGACGTTCCTTCAGGAAAAAACCGGTGAGAAAGACGAGTGGTTGTACGAGGATGGCCTGCGTGATTATCTGAGGACGGCGCTGGCGGATATCGAGGCGGTGCCACTGGAGCCGTTTACCGGCAGCTTCTCCGGTAACAAGGAAGCCGTGGACTGGGCAATCCAATGGCTGCCGGAGGGCGGCGAAGCCATCATGGAAAGTTACGTCAACCTGATTCCGACCGCCCAGGGCGGCACTCATGTGAACGGGCTTCGTACCGGCCTGCTGGAAGCCATGCGTGAGTTCTGTGAATTCCGCAACCTGCTACCCCGTGGCGTGAAGCTGTCTCCTGACGACATCTGGGAGCGGGCAGCCTATGTTCTTTCTTTCAAGATGCAGGAGCCACAGTTTTCAGGGCAGACCAAGGAGCGCCTGTCTTCCCGGGAAGCGGCGGCTTTCATCTCTGGTGTGGTCAAGGATGCCTTCAGTCTCTGGCTTAACCAGCATACTGATATAGCGGAAGCACTTGCCGAACTGTTTATCAGCAATGCCCAGCGCCGCCTGCGAGCCAGTAAAAAGGTTGCCCGGAAGAAAGTCACTTCGGGCCCGGCACTGCCCGGCAAGCTGGCGGACTGTTCCGGCGGCGACACCGCCCGCTCCGAGCTGTTCCTGGTAGAGGGTGACTCCGCGGGTGGTTCCGCCAAGCAGGCCCGGGACCGGGAGTTCCAGGCGGTCATGCCGCTGCGGGGTAAAATCCTCAATACCTGGGAGGTGGACTCCGGCGAGATCCTGGCGTCCCAGGAAGTTCACGATATTGCCGTTGCCATTGGTGTAGATCCCGGTTCTGACCAGTTGGATGGCCTTCGGTACAACAAGATCTGCATCCTTGCAGATGCGGACTCTGATGGCCTTCACATTGCCACGCTGCTGTGCGCGCTGTTCGTCAAACACTTCCGCCCTGTGGTAGCGGCCGGCCATGTGTTCGTGGCCATGCCGCCGCTTTATCGGGTGGATCTGGGCAAGGAAACCTTCTACGCCCTGGATGAGCATGAGAAGCAGGGCATTATCGACCGGATTGCAGCTGAAAAACGCAAAGGCAAGATTTCGGTGACCCGCTTCAAGGGGCTGGGTGAAATGAACCCGCTCCAGCTTCGTGAAACCACCATGGCGCCGGACACTCGCCGCCTGGTCATGCTGACTATCGAAGACGGCGACGACACCGACAGCCGCATGGACATGTTGCTTGGCAAGAAGCGCGCATCGGATCGGAGAGCGTGGCTGGAGACCTACGGCAATATGGCAGACATTGAGGTCTGATATTCTATAGGGTGCTATAAACAGCATCCTTTATTCTTTCTCTGCATTCTTCAAACTCGTTATCCTGCCAGTTTTCTGATCGGGAAGAACCGTTGATGGACTGGCAGGGCTGGTTTGCGCTGGGGCTCGCAGGCACCGCGCTGATACTCATGAGTGCAGGGCGATTTGCGCCCCATCTGGTGATGATGGGTGTGCTCGTGGTACTCAGTGCCAGCGGCATTGTTTCTGCCGATCAGGCTCTTGCAGGCTTCAGCAACAGTGGCCTGATCACCGTTGTTGCCATGTTTGTGGTGGCAGCAGGCATTCACCACTCCGGCGGTGTCGATCTGTTGGTACACCACCTGCTAGGCAACCCCAAAACAGTCCGGTCTGCCCAGGCCCGTATTGCGCTGCCGGTATCCCTTCTGAGTGGTTTTCTCAACAATACCCCGGTTGTCGCCACCATGATTCCGGCGGTGCATGCCTGGTCTCGGAAGATCGGTATCTCCCCGTCGAAATTGATGATTCCCCTGAGCTATTCCGCCATCCTCGGGGGCACCCTCACGCTTATCGGCACCAGCACGAACCTGGTCGTTAATGGCCAGTACCAGCAGCTGACCGGCGAGCAGGGCTTCTCCATCTTTTCTATTACGGCCGTCGGGCTGCCGGTGGCCATCATCGGTGTAGCGGCCCTCCTGCTGGTTATGCCCAGAGTGCTGCCGGACCGCAAGGACCAGCAGAAATTCGGCTCTATGAGGGAATTTACCCTGGAAGTGGCGGTATCGTTCGACGGTCCCCTGGTTGGGAAAACCGTGGGTGAGGCCGGGCTCCGGGAGCTGGAACGGTTGTATCTGGTCGAGATTGAGCGGGATGGCAGTGTGGTTACCGCTGTGCCTTCGGAGGAGCGGCTTCGGGGTGGCGATCGACTGGTGTTTGCTGGCGACACACAGGCGATTTCAGACCTTCTGCGGATCAACGGGATCGTCCCGTCTGTCCATGAGGATGAGCCGAGTCTGAGCAAGGACCGGGCAGAACGGCGTCTCGTAGAGGCGGCATTGTCGCCCCAGTCTGACGTGCTGGGCCTGACCATTCGGGACGCGCGCTTCCGGGACCGATACGGTGCTGTTGTCCTGGCCGTTGCCAGGGGCGGCGAGCGGGTCTCCGGCAACCTTGGGAATATTCGACTAAAGCCCGGCGATGTTCTACTTCTGGAAGCTCGTCCCGCGTTTGTCAGCCGTCAGCGCTACAACAAGGATTTTCTGCTGATCAATGATCTGGAAACCGAGACGCCCCGGCATGACCGCGCCTGGCTGTCCTGGGGCATCCTCCTGGTGCTGGTGGGTCTCGCCGCCTGCGGCACACTCAGCATGCTGAATGCGGCTTTGCTGGGAGCGGCAGGGATGATTCTGTCCGGATGCTGCTCGGTTGGTCAGGCCCAGAAATCGGTGGATGTGCCGGTAATTCTCACGATTGCCGCCTCCTTTGCCATGGGTGCCGCCCTTGAACAGACCGGCGCGGCAGGTTTTGTTGCCGAAGGCATTCTTGAGTTCAGTCAGGGCAATGTGTTGTTGACCATTCTGCTGGTCTATCTCGTGGTATCGGTGCTGACTGAGGTTATAACCAACAACGCCGCCGCTGTATTGGTTATCCCCATAGTTCTCTCAATGACGACCAGTATGGGCGTGGCCGCTGAGCCGTTTGTGATCGCGGTGATGATGGCCGCGTCTGCCAGCTTTGCCACGCCACTGGGGTATCAGACCAACATGATGGTGTTCGGGCCCGGCGGTTACCGGTTCGGTGATTTCGTGCGGGTAGGGCTGCCAATGAACGTGTTTATTGGTGCCGTCACGGTGGTGGTTATCGCCCTGGTGTACGACATCAGCCTGGGCTTATGAAGACTGCTCCGTCGGATTGGCGAGAATGTCGCAGCACAGCACCTGAAGCTTTCCATCCTGATAATACCCCAGTGACAGGGTCACGCACATATAGGCGCCGGTTACGCAGAGATAGGGGGCTGTGACGTGCAGGCTTTCCGGTTGGGCCAAAGCCTGGCGAAGATACTGTTGGCGGTACCAGTCGGCGCTGCTGGTGCTTTCCAGCGGTTTGAAACGGGGGTCCATGCTGCGGGTGCCGGCGTCGGAAACCAGGGTGTCATCCATCTGGACGCCCTTGTCATCGACCAGATAGCAGCGGGATACCGCAGGGTGATTCAACAGTTCCAGGCAGGACTGCTGCATGCTCATGCCGCTACGCAGTTTGGTAATGGCGTGGTCGAAAAAGCCATTGAAGAAATCCACCAGTTGCCGTGTCGGATCCAGCGTGACCTGGTTACGGGTTTTATATTCCTGCAACAGGTGGTCGAAGTCCGCGGGCGCATGGGTCAGCTGATCCAGGTCGGTGCTCGGTCTGCGGAAATAGAAACCCTGTACGAAGTCAACGCCAGCATCAATGGCAATCATTGCCTGATCCCGGGTTTCCACCCCTTCCAGAAGAACCAGGCAGCCGGACTGGTGCAGCAGTGACACAATGCCGTTCAGAATCTGTCGGGCCTTGTGATCGTCTGTCGCCCGGGTGAGCAGTTTCCGGTCCAGCTTCACGATGTCCGGTGACAGGTTCCAGATTCGCTCGAAATTGGAATGGCCGGCACCGAAATCATCAATGGCGGTCAGGCAGCCCAATCTCTTGTAGTAGGCAACCGTTTCCCGCAGTCTTTCTGCATCGTCCGTTGGCTGCTCGACGATTTCCATCACAATACGGTGCGGAGGAAGCCCGGTTTTGGCGAGCAACTGCCCGAAAAATGAATCCGCCTGGCTTCCGCTGGTCACCACCTGCGGCGAGACGTTCAGGAACAGCCAGTTCAGTTGATCCCGGATGCCACTGTAGTTGCGTATGTGCAGGTAGCGGCAGAGGCGGTCAAGAAGCAGATTCTCCGCATCGGATGCGGGCAGTTGGAAAAGGTGGAGCGGAAGGACGGCTGAGTTATCGGTATCGAAGGCCCTGATCAGCGCCTCGTAGCCAACGATGCGCTTGTGCGAAATGCTGTAGATGGGCTGCAGCGCCGTTCTGAGCGTCAATCCCCGAAAGTCGGCCGTCCATGTATCACCTTCCCTGTTCAGCATAGGGGACAACAGTTCCACTTCTGGAGCCGTCAGCTTTTCAGGGAGGCGTTTCGACATAAACGATTCTGGTTGATTGAACGAACGCATCAGTCGCCCCAGTCCGGCGCCTGAACTGTCTTTTATCAGTACAGATAATGCGTGAAAACGCGCGAAGTTACTGATTGTTGGAGGGAAGGTTGCCAAAAAAACGCGTTTATTACCACTGTTTCATGTAGAAACTGGAAACGGTTTGTATCTTTCGCTGTCTGGAAGAGCGGAGGGGAAAGCCCAGCGGTCCGGGCGGACCGCCAGAGAATCAGTTGTTACTGGGTACAACCACGCTTTCGTCGAATTCGAGTTCCATGTCCTGTCCTCTCGGTCAATGAGGCCCCAGACGGGGCGTCCAAATATGCATTAAGTCTATCGTTGCTATAATTTTGAACAATCCGTAAAACCCGTATACGACCAAAGGCAAAAGGGCGTGGAATGGTCAGAAATTCTGATGTAACGCTGCAAAAGATTTTGATTTCCTTCATCGGACCAAGTTTCTAGACTTGGCTACAGCGTTTTAACCAGGGAACAGGGTGATTTCTCATCATGAAAATCAGGAACACGTCAGCCAACTACGGTCTCGTGGCGATCATTATTCACTGGCTTGTCGCTCTGGTCGTCTTTGGTCTGTTCGGGCTTGGCTACTGGATGGTGGAACTGTCCTATTACGATGACTGGTATCGCAGAGCCCCGGACATCCACCGAAGTATCGGTATTCTGCTGTTGATGGTGATGATTTTCCGGGTGGTCTGGCGAGCGGCGAATGTTTCGCCGGAGCCGTTGCCTGGCCACACACGCTGGGAAGTGCGCAGTGCCCACATGGCGCATTTTCTGCTCTATGTGCTGATTTTCGTCGCCATGGTGAGTGGCTACCTGATATCCACCGCGGATGGCTCTTCAATCAGCGTGTTCGATTGGTTTGAGGTGCCTTCAGTCACCGGCCAGATCAAGGGCATGGAAGACACCGCTGGGACTGTTCACTATTGGGCCACCTGGGCAATTGTTGGTCTCGCCGCAGTTCATGCGGCGGGTGCCTTCAAACACCATTTGTTTGATCGCGACAGAACACTGCGGCGTATGTTAGGGAAGTGATCCGACTGGCGCCTGTTTATTCATCTTGCAACGCCCGGGAGTCGGGCACCAATGAAATAAGGGAGATAACCATGAGAAAAGTACTGCTTGCCTCTGCCGTGTCGATGGCGCTTGTCGGTGCAGTTCAGGCCAACGAGCACAGTGGCACCTATGCGTTTGATACCAAGGGCGCTCACCAGTTCATTACCTTCAAGATTTCCCACCTTGGCTACAGTTGGCTTTACGGGCGTTTTAACGATTTCGACGGCGAATTTGTCTACGACGCTGAGAATCCGGAGAACAGCACCGTCAACGTGACGATCGATACTGCGAGCGTGGATTCCAATCACGCCGAGCGCGACAAGCATCTGCGCAGCGAAGATTTCCTGTATGTGGACGAATTTCCGCAAGCAACATTCAAGAGCAAGCGCGTGGTGGTGGATGAAGAAGGCGAGGCCGATATCATTGGCGACTTTACTCTCCGTGGTGTAACAAAAGAAGTTACCCTTGACGCCGAAATGCTGGGCCACGGGGAAGATCCCTGGGGTGGCTACCGTATGGGTTTTGAAGCGGAAACCGAGCTTCGTCTGACGGACTTTGGCATCCCGATGGATCTCGGGAAGGCCTCCGAGACTGTTGAGATCATCATTTCTGTCGAAGGTATCCGGCAGTAATACTGGCTGACCCTGCCACTGACAGATTCCGGGCCTAAACCCGGAATCTGCCTGTCTGACTTTCCAGCTCCCGCGCATACCCCTCAAGGGATTCACTGATGCCGTCAATGTCCCGAGACCGGTTGGCGCTCTCCGTGGCCAGATCATTGATCTCGGTAATACTGCGATTGATTTCGTCCACCACCTGAGTCTGTTCCTCAGTGGCCGACGCCACGCTGGTGTTAACATCCGCAATATTCGCCATGGCCTCGAGAATGGCCTCTAATTCCTGCTCGGCATCGGTCGCCAGTTTTTCTGTTTCCGTTGCCTCCCGGCTACCGGTTTCCATCACCGAGACAATGTCGGCAACGCCTGTTTGCAGGGTTGTGATCATGGTCTGTATGTCTTCGGTGGATTGCCCGGTGCGCTGAGCCAGGGTTCGGACTTCATCTGCGACAACTGCAAAACCCCGGCCCTGCTCACCGGCCCGCGCTGCCTCGATAGCCGCATTCAGGGCCAGCAAGTTGGTCTGCTCGGCGATGCCCCTTATCACGTCCAGTACGGATGTGATGTTGTTGGAATCGTCAGATAGCTTACGGATCACTTCCACGGCTTTGGAGATCTGCGCTGCCAGCCGGTGCACCTGCTCTGACGAGCTTCGGATAATTCGTGCGCCGTTCTTGCCTTTGTCTTCGGCCTCCCGCGTGATCTCGGCGGCTCTCGACGCATTGCCGGCCACTTCCTCGATGGCGCTTTGCATTTCGTTGATCGCGGTGGCGACCATCGCGATGGAATCGGTCTGTTTGGTCACGCCATCGTTGTTATCTTTTGCTACCCGGGCGAGATCTGTGGCCCCGGTACCAAGC
Source organism: uncultured Marinobacter sp. (assembly GCA_964520755.1). Classification (GTDB taxonomy): domain Bacteria; phylum Pseudomonadota; class Gammaproteobacteria; order Pseudomonadales; family Oleiphilaceae; genus Marinobacter. The sequence goes on from CAZFQI010000008.1 coordinate 7,696, forward strand.
TCCCGGCTCAGTTGCTGGATAGAGCCAATCATGGACTGGAGATTTTCGAGAACCAGGTTGAAGCTTTGGGCCAGTTTGCCAAGGTCATCATCGAGTTCGACCGGGATTCTTTGGGTCAGGTCACCTTCCCCCTGGGCGATGTTGTCCAGTTGATCCCTGAGGGCCTTGATCGAGCTGATGATCATTTTCAGAAACACCGCGAACAGCAGAATACTGATCAGGATGGCGGCGACAGTGATCAGAAGGATGGTGGCCGAACTGCTCTGGCCTTCTGAGGAAGCCTCGCCGGCCCGAACCTGAGCCTGGGCGTCGGCATGGGCGCCAACCTCATCGAAGTAGTTTCGGAGTCTGTCGAAAAGGTTGTTGGTCTCGCTGCCTGCCAGGGACCTTGCCTGCTCTGCATTGCCGGCCTCTGCCAGTTCCAGAACCCGCTGGGCAGAACTGAGCCAGCGCTCGAAGGCTGAATCGAATCCGCGGGCAACATCAGATACGCCGGTACCTTCAAGCCGTTCAACGGCCTGGTTGAAGCGGTCCCGGGCCTGGCCTGCATTTTCGTCAAAACTGGCGAGGTGGCCTTCGCCCTCTTCGTTGTTGAGCCTGGCATCCACATAGGCCATCTGGGCCACCAGCGCCTGGTACAGATCCCGGTCCCCGTTGAGTATTTCGCTGACCGATGGCAGGAAGGTATCGGCAATGTTGTCGGTATCGGATACCAGATTACGGACAGTGCTGACAGCAAACAGGCCGATAACCACCAGGGCGATGGCCGTGATAACGAAAGGCAGGGCAATTTTTACCCGAAGTCCCAGGCGCTTACCAAACTCCATGCGTTTCTCCCGCGTTGCATAGTTGGCTTATTGGCAAGCATAGCAGCGGCAGGGGAATTGTTTTGAGAAACAGTAGAGTAATTGCTCCCGGTCAAATAAGCGGACCGTGCACCGGGAGCCAGGTGGTTTACCGGGAGGGGTCGGGCGATTCCCGTGGAGTTTCGCAGGACTTGCAGAGGTGACGCTGGCGCCAGAACTGTCCCGCGAAGATGACCAGCCAGATCAGCAAACCCGCCCAAAGGTAGGGCTCGGGAATCTGGAAGCTGCCGCTGATTGCAAACTCCACGAGGAGCATCAGTGCCACCGCCAGAACCGCATTTACCATGGCTGTCACCATGGCTTGCCCGCAGGCTTTGATGTTGGGTTTCATAGTGTTCCGCTTGTCAGAGAAGTAAAACGGTCTTCTATTCACTTCGACGGAGCATACGGCTCACCTTACGGACTCTCCATGCGGGAATTCCGCTATTGGAATCAGGCGTCTGTGCAACAGGCCGACAGTTTTGGCCAATAAATCCGCAGGTTGTTGGTGTATCGGCGCCTTGCTCCATATAATGTGCGCTCCTGCTAACCGGCGATTATTCCGGGGCCAGGGCTTAGCATCACCGACGGTATTCAAATCAGGCAACACAGGCAATCAAAGAGGCATCCATGCCAGAGTTTCAGACAACGGATGAAGGCTTCGAGCGGGTTTCGCTCCGGGATTACACGGAAAAGGCCTATCTCGATTATTCCATGTACGTCATTCTTGACCGGGCACTTCCGAATGTCGGCGATGGCCTGAAACCGGTTCAGCGGCGGATCGTCTACGCCATGTCCGAGCTGGGGCTGAAATCCACCTCCAAGTACAAGAAGTCTGCCCGTACCGTGGGTGACGTGCTGGGTAAGTTTCATCCCCATGGTGACAGCGCCTGCTACGAAGCCATGGTGCTGATGGCCCAGCCTTTTTCCTACCGTTACCCCCTGGTGGACGGGCAGGGTAACTGGGGCTCGCCGGACGATCCGAAATCCTTTGCTGCCATGCGATACACCGAATCCCGCCTGGCGCCTTTCGCAGAAGTGCTTCTGGGCGAGCTGGGGCAGGGCACGGTGGACTGGGTGCCGAACTTCGATGGCACCATGGAAGAACCGTCGGTACTGCCTGCCCGGCTGCCCCATGTGCTTTTGAATGGCACCACCGGCATTGCTGTTGGTATGGCCACGGATATCCCGCCGCACAACGTGCGGGAAGTCACCGCAGCCTGCATTCGTTTGCTGGATCATCCGGAAGCGACGGTTGAAGAACTCTGTGAACACATCAAGGGCCCGGATTTTCCGACTGAGGCAGAAATCATCACCCCCCGGAAGGACATCCGGCAGATGTACGAGACCGGCCGCGGATCGTTGCGGATGCGGGCCCGTTGGATCCGGGAAAGTGGCGAGATTGTGGTCACCGACCTGCCGCACCAGGTGTCTGGTAACCGGGTGCTGGAACAAATCGCTCATCAGATGCAGACCAAGAAGCTACCCATGGTGGCCGACCTGCGCGACGAATCCGATCATGAAAACCCGACTCGCCTGGTCATCGTGCCACGCTCCAACCGGGTCGATCTTGATGGCCTGATGGCGCACCTGTTTGCCAGCACCGATCTTGAGAAAACCTACCGGGTCAATATCAATGTGATCGGTAACGACGGCAGGCCCGGCGTCAAAGGGCTGCAGCAGATCCTTACCGAATGGCTGACGTTCCGGCGAACCACCGTTATCCGCCGACTCCAGCATCGGCTGGACAAGGTCCTTGCTCGCCTGCATATCCTGGAAGGCTTGCTGATCGCCTATCTCAACATTGATGAAGTGATCGAAATCATCCGCACCGAAGACAAGCCCAAGGCCGAGTTGATGGCCCGTTTCGGGTTGTCCGCCGATCAGGCTGAAGCCATCCTGGAGCTCAAGCTGCGCCATCTGGCCAAGCTTGAGGAAATGAAAATCCGGGGCGAACAGGATGAGCTTTCGGCTGAACGCGATGAGCTCCAGTCAATCCTGGGTTCCGAAGACCGCCTGCGGGAGCTGATCAAGAGTGAGCTGCAAGCGGATGCCGAAACCTTTGGCGATGACCGACGCTCACCGATTGTCGAGCGTGAGGAGGCCCGTGCATTCAGTGAAGTGGATCTGGTTTCGAACGATCCTGTAACCGTCGTGTTGTCCGAAAAAGGCTGGGTTCGCGCGGCCAAGGGGCATGACATTGAGCCCGAAGGGCTGAGCTATAAGGCCGGCGACCGTTTCTCCCTGGCGGCCAAGGGACGCAATAACCAGCAGGCCATTTTCCTGGATTCAACCGGACGGGCCTATTCCCTGATGGCTCACAGTTTCCCGTCTGCCAGAGGCCAGGGCGAGCCGCTGACTGGAAGGATCAACCCGCCGTCCGGTGCCAGCTTTTCAGGTCTGTTGATGGGGGATCCGTCCCGCAAGGCCTTGTTGGTGACCGACGGTGGCTACGGGTTTGTGACATCGCTCAACGACATGATCAGCAAGAACCGCAATGGCAAGGCAGTCGTCAGTGTGCCCAAGGGGGCGAGGATCATGCCTCCGGTTACCATACCGGCCACCGAGAAAACGCTGTATCTCGGGGCGGTGTCCAACGAGGGTCGTATGCTGGTGTTCCCCCTGAGCGAACTGCCGGAACTGGCCAAGGGCAAGGGCAACAAGATCATCAGCATTCCCTCTGCCCGGGTCCAGAACCGTGAAGAGTATGTGGTGGCAATGGCGGTATTCGCCGAGGACGACCAACTGGAGATACGGGCTGGCAAGCGCAAGATGGGTCTGCAGTTCAGTGATCTTGAACATTATCTTGGTGAGCGGGGCCGTCGTGGCCACAAGCTACCCAGGGGGCTGCAACGGGTTGACGGCATTGACGTGATTCCTTCCGCTGCCCGGGCGCAGGAAGAGGCAGGCTCTGATAGCGAGGGTACCGACAGTGAGTGAACTGGTACTGATTAATGTCTCCGGGCGCGACAAGCCCGGCCTGACGTCGGAAATCACCGGCATCATGGGGCGCTACGATGTGCGCATTCTGGATATTGGCCAGGCGGTCATCCACGATCATCTTACCTGGGGCATTCTGATCGAGATTCCGGATGAATCCAAATCCTCGCCCGTCATAAGGGATCTGCTGTTCCGGCTCCATGCTCTGGATCTGCAGGTCCGGTTTGCGCCGATCACGATAGAGGAATACCAGTCCTGGGCGGCCGCCCGGAATCGCGCCTGTTACATCGTGACCCTGCTGGCCCGTGACATCAAAGCCGAGCAGATTGCCCGGGTTTCAGCCATTACCGCTCGCCATGGCCTGAATATCGATAACATTTCACGGCTTTCCGCCAGGCCCTCGTTGAACGCCTCCGATAACCGCATTGCCTGTGTCGAATTTTCGGTGCGCGGCACGCCTTCGGATCTCGAGCAACTGCGCGCGGATTTCCTGCATATTGCCGGCGAAATGAATGTGGATATCGCCTTCCAGGAAGATTCCATTTTCCGGCGTAATCGTCGTCTGGTGGTCTTTGACATGGACTCCACGCTGATCGAAGCGGAGGTGATCGACGAGTTGGCCACGGAAGCCGGCGTGGGCGAGCAGGTGGCGGAGATTACCGAGCGGGCCATGCAGGGTGAGCTGGATTTCAGTCAGAGTTTCGCCGAACGTCTCGCGCTTCTGAAGGGGCTGGATGAGTCGGTGCTCGAAGGCATCGCCTCCCGGCTGCGAATGACCGAGGGGGCCGAGCACCTGATTCTCAGTCTGAAGGCGCTGGGTTATCGCACGGCCATACTGTCGGGTGGATTCACCTATTTCGCCCGCCATCTGCAGCGAAAGCTGGGGATCGATTACATCTACGCCAACGAGCTGGAGATTGAGGGCGGCAAGGTTACTGGTCGGGTGTCCGGGCAGATCGTGGATGGCAAACGTAAAGCGGAGTTGCTGCTGGAGATCGCCGAGAAAGAGCACATCTCAAGGGAGCAGGTTATTGCGGTCGGTGATGGCGCCAATGACCTGCCCATGCTGAGCCAGGCCGGCCTGGGTGTGGCTTTCCGTGCCAAGCCCCTGGTGAAGGAATCTGCTCGTCACGCGATTTCGACCCTTGGACTGGACGCAATCCTCTACCTGATTGGTTTCCGTGAGAGCGAAACCAATCAGAGTTTGGAAAACGCCGACTTCTGAGCCGTTCAGGCTCAGTTGTCGCCGAAGTCGTAGTTCATTTCGGGTACCGGCGCCTGCAGGTAGTAGCCCTGAATATAGTTCACGCCAGCCTGCCAAAGAGTGGCAAGAACGCCGGCATTTTCCACCAGAGGAATGATGGTGAGCTTGCCGTTGGACTGAAGGCTCTTGACCATTTCCTTGACCTGCTCCTTGGCCTCATCATTCTTCTGGATTTCTTCCGTAAAGGAGCCATCGATTTTCACGTAGTCGGTATTGATGTGTTTGAGGGTGTTGAACGGATTAAGGGCACAGCCGAACTGGGCAATGGACACCTTGCAGTGAAGCTCGTGGACCGCTTTGGTGAAGTCCTTCGCCTGCTTCATGTAATTGTTGGCATCTCCTTCCCGTATCTGGAAGATCAGGGAATCGCCCGGCAGGCGAGCGGCCTTCAGGGCCACACTCAGCCAGGGGGTGAAGGTTTTGTCCTGCAGGGTTTCAGCCGTCACATTGAGGAACAGGCGGGTATCATGACCCCGTGAACGATGGCTGGACAGCTGCTTGATGGTCTGCAGGATGACCCACCGGTCGATCTTGATTGCAGTGTCGCTCGGACCCGTCGGCGGCAGAAAGTCATAGGGAGAGACTTCTTCGTCGTCTTTGTCGAGCATGCGCACGAAGGCCTCGTAATGTTCCTCGCCTTCGCCGCGCAGGTTGATGATTGGCTGGAACAGGAGCCGGAAGCGGTTCTCTTCCAGGGCCTTCTGAATGGCTTCCACCGAATTGCTCTGATCCAGTGTTTCGAAGTCGGCTGGGTTGTACACCACCACGCCATTGCCCTCGGCATGCCCCTCAAGCTTGCGCACTTCCGCCGAGGCGGTATGGGCCCGGGCCATAAGTTCCTCGGCCTTCGGCGAATTCTCGGTAATTGCGGCAACACCGATACTGACGGTCAGTTGGACCGTGCGGCCATTGATGTCGAACAGATGGTCTTCAACGGCTTTCCGAATACGCTCGGCGTGTTCCGCCATGGTGCTTTCATCGCAGGGCTGGCACAGCAGGCTGAAGGCATCGTCGCTCAGCCGGGCCAGGGCGAGGTCGTCTCCGGCCTGTTCCTTGAGCAGGTTAGCCAGATCGCCCAGTAGCAGGTCGGCACCGGAAATGCCCACCTGGCCCTTCATGCTCATGAAGTTGTCCAGGGCAATGTAGGCGAGTGCACCGGTTTCATTCTTCTTGCCGGCACTGGCAATCGCTTCGGCAAGCGCATCCATCAGGTACTGACGGTTGTAGAGACCGGTGAGAAGGTCTTGGCTGCTGATCTGGCGAAGCTTTTCTTCCAGTTCCGCATCACTGTGCTCTGGCTGTAGCACAATTTGCGTGCAGGCCTCGCCATCGTAGGTGGCCGCCGAGACCGACATGGTAACGTTCAGTTCGTGATCGTCACTGCGTCGTGCCGTGCAGTTCATGGTCATGCCGTCTTCGCCCTTCTCGGCAAAGGACTTCATGAACTCCTTGTACTTCTCCTGGCTTTCGGGGGTGAGAGTGTCCAGTACAGGAACGCAGATAAGATCGTCGATATCATCGTACCCGAGGAACTCCATATAAGACTGGTTGGCGTATATATGCATGCCGTCATTGATGTAAGCAATGGCGTCTTTGGAGCTCTCGAGAAGTAACTGGCAACGCTGTTCTGCCTCCCGGAGGTGGGATTCCAGAACCCGGCGCCTGCGACGTTCATCAAGGGCCGCCAGCTCCCGGTTAACCGTCAGAACCAGGAGATCCGTGTATTCGAAAGGTACTGTGTCCTGCGCACCGGCCTTCATCATCCCAACGGTACGTTCACGGCTATCCTCTTCCGTCATCAGGATAAACGGAATGTCCTTGTCCATCCGACGGATCATCGCGAGGGCATCGTCGGCCGAGAACTCCTGGTCCAGGTCGCGGGCCAGAAGGAGATCCCAGTTGCCGGCTTTCAGCGTCTCTTCCAGGTCTTCTTCAGAGGTGATTCTGTGGGCTCGGGTGGCCTTGCCGGAGTTACGGAGCAAACTGACCAGCGATTCGGCATCGTTTTGCGATGGATCAAGAATCAGAAGGTGTACGGTCGCGTTCTTTTTCTGCATTCGAAGGGGGTCTCGTGATACACGGTTCATTCACTAACGCTGAATGATGCAGGGGTTGCCGGTCAATAACAACCCTCTGCGAGGTTCCGGTGTCTCAGTTTGGCGACCTTAGAGAGATGGCCACAGGGAGTCGAATTCATCCTCGCTGGCTCCGGATGATGCGGGCGGTGCACCAGCACTCAGCGTGGCAGCATTCTGCAACTTGAGTTCGAACTGGCTGATGCTGCCCGTGGAGGAAACCTTGCGAGACAGCTGACCCTGATCTTCCCGGCCGTCATGGAGCAGGGAAATGCGGCTGCCGGACTGGAACGGCAGGCGAGGCGTGATCAGCGTGGCAGACTGGTTGACTACGCTGATTTCAGGTAACAGTAAGCCGCGCAGATACTCGCTATTGTTGCCCACTTTCTGGATAAGCCGCACCCCACAGGGTGAAGCGCTGGGGGCCAGCAGCTCAATGCCGACCTGGGTGCCCTGGTGCTTGATCTGGCGAATCCAGCGCACCACGGCCACGCTCCAGGGGTGGGTACTCTGTTCCCGGACGCCCAATACTTCGCCTGCCTGCAATGAGGGGGGTACATTGCTTTCCCACGCAACGCAGTAGCCGCCCGGGCTGGTATTGATCAGCAGGGAGTGGTGGGATTTCGGCCGGTTCCTGTCCGTCGATGGCGCCTGCGAGTTGCCATAGGAGCCCTTGAAATTGATGGGCGTATCGCCAGAGTGGAGCCTCTCGTCACTGGGGGCTGCATCGTGGGCTCCGGACCAGGCATCCCGGTTCTGGCGAGAAGACCGTATAAACAGGTTCTCTTCCTCATGGTGGCCGTTGTCATTGCCATTCACGAATTCGGTAAAGGTTTTCTGGCCGGCGATGAAGTAGTGGGCGGCTGTCAGGCCGACGCAGACCTCAAGGGTTCCCTGGCTGGCGATGCGGTTGAAGTTTCGTTTGGCGAGAATGCCCAGGGCCTGACTCAGGTGGGTGAGCAGAGTATCGCTTACCTTGGCCGGCACCCTCAGCTCGTGATCGGTTTCTTTATGCTCGCGGCGGGCATGGAGGGTTTCAGAGAGCATGGCAGAGAGATCCCGGGTGTCGAAGCCAAAGCTCTCATCCCCGGGCTGCTGCTCAAGCAGGCTTCGGTAAAAAGGAGGGTTGTCCCGCTCCATGTTGATTACGAACAGGCTGTCGTCACCAATATCCGGGCCACATCGGGTGTGGTCCGTCCAGGATTCGAACAGCTCGTAGACATGCAAAAGCTCGGCTTGCCGCAGCTGATTGGGGCGCGCGCAGCCCAGCAGGAGGATTCGTTTATAGGCGTCGGCGACCGAGCTGGCGCGACGATGCTGAAGCGTGTCGTCGTCCACCTGAACCACGGAGAGTTTGTTGCGATGCGCGAACCGGAACAGCCGGTGACACTCCAGCCAGCTCTGGGCGGGGCTGGGGCAATACAGCTGATGCGATCTCAGAATGGTGGCCGACAGCTCGGAAATGGCCCGATGCGCGGCTGTGGCTATCTGTCGGCGATTCTTGTCCAGGCCTCCATTATCGATGAACTCCAGGACGCATAGCTTGTAGCCGCCTGCCAGATGCAACTGAAGCGCCTGGGACAGGTTGGCGATCTTCCGTTGTTTTTCAGGAAGCGCCACGGCCAGGCCGAGGTAGTGCCGGGAGAGTTCGTTACAGACGAAGTGAATCTTCTCCCGGACAAGTTCCAGGAACTGCATGCGTTGCTGGGGTGCCAGGAAAAGGTGATTCAACTCGATAATGGCATGGTAGAGCTGCCGTGATACCTCGCCGATATTGGCCATCGGCAACTGGTCGATCCAGACCCGGAACGCCTTGGGCGTCGTGTCACAGAAGGACAGGCTGGCCGTTTTCTGTTCGGGAACGCGGAGATCGGGTTTCAGGGTCTTACCTTCCATGAATGCTTGCCAATGTCTGGACCACAGGTGATATTCCGGGGTTGGCCCTGCCCGGCTGGCGGGTTCTGAATGTCCGCCGGCCTGTCAGGAAAACGCCGTAAATACATATTTTTATCTGCAACGTTACTGGACTTTAAAGTAGCAAACCAGTTGTAAAAAGCGAGAAGATCATGAGTTGACAATCTTTGACAAGTGAATTTGGGCCGTTTTTTGCGAAACCGGTCACGGGAACAGGTTGATCGGGGTCTTGCTTTCCTTGCCTGGCTCCTCTCTCACCAGCTTTGGCACCAGGAAACCCGGCAATCTCGATAGCAGTTCGCGGACCAGGTTTCGTGCCTCTTCATCCGGCACATCGTAGTGGTGAGCACCTGCCACCGGGTCAAACGCATGCAGGTAGTAGGGCAGGACGCCCGCTTCAAACAGAGTCTCGCTCAATTCCTCGAGCACCGACGCCCGATCATTCACGCCCCTCAGGATAACGCTCTGGTTGAGCAGCGTTGCGCCTGCCGCCCGGAGATAGCCCAGGGCGCGGCGCGTGGCTGTGTCTATTTCCGCGGGATGATTGACGTGCAGGACGATAACCACCTGAAGCGGCGTCGTCGAAAGCCACTTCAAAAGCTCGTTGCAGACCCGTTGCGGAATAACCACTGGCAGGCGGGTGTGCAGGCGCAGGCGGCGGATATGCGGGATGCCACCAATTGCGGTTGCCCACTGGGCCAGCAGTCGATCATTGACCGCCAGTGGGTCGCCGCCGCTGAAAATGACTTCATTGATCTCCGGGCTGGCGCCCAGGATGTCAATCACCTGCTGTCGGTCGTCAGGGTTCAGGCGTTGTTCATCGTAGGGAAAGTGCCTGCGAAAACAGTAACGGCAGTTTATCGCACACTGCCCCGTCACCATGAGCAGGGCGCGGCTGCGGTACTTGCGGATAAGTCCGGTGGTGGCAATGGCGCCCGATTCTTCCAGTGGATCGCTGACGAAACCCGGCGCACGCGCGGTTTCTTCGGCAAGGGGAAGCACCTGCCTGAGCAGGGGGTCCGCCGGGTTGCCCTTTTCCATGCGTGCAAGAAACGGCTCGGGCACGCGAACGGAAAACAGACGGTGACCTTGCCGTGCTGCTGTCAGCCATGGTTCCTCGGGTAACTCCAGGCGACGGAGCAGCTCTTCCGGCGACGTCACAGACTCTGACAGCAATTGTTGCCAGCTGCGATGCTCGTGGTCGGAAAGGTGGGCTTCTATACGGGCGGGGGTTCGCTGTATCATGGCGCCTTTCGAATTTTAAACAGCATTTTGTCAGGTGGACATTTCATGGCTTCATATTCTACCAACGAATTTCGCGGCGGTCTTAAGGTTTTGCTGGATGGCGACCCCTGCATCATTCTCGAGAACGAGTTTGTCAAACCCGGTAAGGGGCAGGCCTTCAACCGCGTAAGGCTGCGTAACCTCATGACCAACCGGGTCTGGGAGCGCACTTTCAAGTCCGGCGAAAGTCTGGAAGCTGCGGATGTCATTGATCAGGACATGGAATACCTCTATACCGACGGTGAATTCTGGCACTTCATGCTCACTGATGGCTCCTTCGAGCAATACCCTGCCGATGCCAAGGCCGTTGGCGATGCCCTGAAATGGCTGAAAGAGCAGGATGTCTACACGGTAACTCTGTACAACGGCTCGCCTCTGTCGGTAACTCCCCCCAATTTCGTCGAACTGGAGGTGGTTGATACCGATCCGGGCATGAAAGGCGATACCGCCCAGGGTGGTTCAAAACCTGCGACTCTCTCAACCGGCGCGGTGGTCAACGTACCGCTGTTTATTACTATCGGTGAAGTTCTCAAGGTTGATACCCGCTCCGGCGAATACGTCAGCCGGGTGAAGAGCAGTTGATCCTGTCATGACCCGCGAACCTGTCTGGCAGCCTTCTGCCTCGCAGGCTGCCCTGGAAAGCCGTGCACAGCAACTGGCGTTTGTGCGCGGCTTTTTTGCGCAAAGAGGGGTGCTGGAAGTGGAGACGCCGGTGCTGGGCCGGTGCGGCGTTACCGACGTCAATCTCGACGGCATTCATGCACAGGTTGCTGCCGGTTCCCGGGCCGGGGGCTGGCTTCAGACGTCTCCGGAATATCATATGAAGCGTCTGCTCGCCGCCGGCTGTGGATCCATCTATCAGGTGTCCAGGGTGTTCCGAGATGGCGAGCACGGGCGTCGCCACAACCCCGAATTCTCCATGCTGGAATGGTATCGGACCGGGTTTGATGACTTGGCTCTCATGGAGGAGGTGTCGGATCTTGTTTGTGGCTGGCTGGGTTGCCAGCGGCCCGTCGTTATTCAGTATCGGTGCGCTCTGGAGCGCTGGGCAGGTATCGATCCGTTTGCCGCAACCGACCGCGAACTGATGCGGCGCTGCGAGCAGTGGCTGGAGCCTGAGCAGTTGGCGGACCTGGGGCGCGATGGCTGCCTGGATTTGCTGATGAGTTTTGCCGTGGAGCCGCACCTTGGCCGGGAAAAGCCTGTGTTCATAACCGGCTATCCGGCGTCGCAGGCTTCGCTGGCGAGGGTCTCAAGATCCGATGGCTTTGAAACAGCGCACCGTTTTGAGCTCTATGTGGATGGCCTGGAGCTGTGTAACGGCTACTGGGAATTAACCGATCCACAGGAGCAGAGGCTGCGATTTGAGGCCGACAACGAGTTGCGCAAGCGGTCTGGCAAGCCAGAAATGGTGGTGGATGAGGCGTTTCTCGC
>CAZFQI010000008.1:19551-43275 GCA_964520755.1 uncultured Marinobacter sp.
GCGAGTTCGCCGAACGCCTCGCCCATGCGAACGGTTTTTCCGGCTACCTGATCGCCGTTCCAGGTAACGGCCCCTTCGGGCATAACCATGATGACCGTGGAGCCAAGGCGGAATCGGCCCATTTCCTCGCCCTTGGCGAATCTGATGGCCTGCTCGCCTTCATAGCGGGTTGCCGTAACCTGCTTGCTGCCGGGCACAACAACGCCTGCCCACCGGGTCTCCACGCTGCCAACAATCATGGCGCCGACCAACACCAGGGCCATGGGGCCGGAATCAGTGTCGAAGATACAGACGACCCGCTCATTGCGGGCGAACAGGTTCGGAACATTCTCGGCGGTTACCGGATTTACCGAGAACAGTTTGCCGGGAACATGGATCATCTCCTTCAGGGTACCTGCCACAGGCATGTGAATGCGGTGATAGTCCTTCGGAGAAAGATAGATGGTCGAGAACTCGCCGTTAGCGAAGGGGGCGACGGTTGATTCATCGCCACCTAGCAGCTCGCTCAGGCTGAAAGACTGACCCTTGGCCTGGAAAACACGGTCTCCCGTTACCTGGCCGAGCTGGCTGATGGCGCCATCCACAGGGCTGATCAGTGTCTTCTCACCGTCCGCGAGCGGACGAATGCCGGGCTTCAGCGCGCGGGTAAAGAACGCATTGAAGGTGGGGTAGGCTTCCGGATCCGGTTCGGCGGCTTCGCTCATGTCTACGCCGTAGCGGCCGATAAACCACTTGATGACCCGGTTCTTGAGCGCAGGGGAGCGGTCATTGTCGGCCAGCCGGCCGGCGAGGTTGGAAACCCCCAGTTGCGGCGTGATGTACTGGCTCAGAACAAAAAGCTTGTCGAACATTAAATGTGATCCTTTGCGCTCAAAGGCGCGAAGTTTACCAAAGACTGCCGCCTGTATAGAAATTGTTTCACGGCTTCGCGGTTCTGGCGCGGCCTTGCTATTATCAGGTCACCTTTTGCGTGACAGCTTCCGGCTCCGGCCGATAACCAGAAAAACGAGGCGTGTTTAGACTCTATGTTGTTAATCGTCGGTTCGATTATTGTTATGGCCAGTGTACTCACCGGCTATGTACTTCATGGGGGGAACCTTGCCGTTCTATGGCAGCCAACAGAGGTGTTGATAATTTTCGGAGCTGCTCTGGGCTCATTTATCATTGCCAACCCTCTGCATACGGTTAAAGAGGTTTTCGGGAAGTCGCTCCAACTGCTTACCGGTTCCCCGTATAAGAAAGCTTTTTACATGGATCTGCTCAGTCTCCTCTACGAAATCTTCGATAAGTCACGCAAGCAGGGCGTAATGGCGATTGAGGAAGACATAGATAATCCTGAGGCCAGCCAGATTTTCAGTAGATACCCAGCCGTTATGAAGTCTAAAGAACTACTGGCGTTCATTACCGATTATCTCAGGATAATCAGCTCTGGCAATATGGCGACCCACGAGCTTGAGGGCATGATGGAGAACGAGATCGACAGTCGTCAGCATGAGCTTGAGGAACCCGCCCACGCGGTCAACAAAATCGCCGATGCGCTGCCGGGTCTGGGGATCGTTGCGGCGGTTCTGGGCATTGTAATCACTATGAACTTTCTGACCGAGGGGCCGGAAAAGATCGGTCTCAGCGTGGCCGCGGCTCTGGTAGGCACTTTTCTCGGGATTTTTATGGGGTATGGTTTCGTCGGCCCTGCATCTATTGCCATGGAGCATTCTGCTAAGTACGAACTGAAAGCGTACGAATGCGTAAAATCGTCCATTGTTGCAACGGTGGCAGGCCAGGCACCGCAAATGGCCATCGAGTTCGGTCGTAAAGCGTTGCCCACAGACAAACGTCCGGGATTCCAGGAACTGAACGATCACGTTCGCTCCAAATAGTCCTGACAGCATCTGAACCCGGAGCCTATTCGTGGAAGAACAGCCGATCATCATCAAACGCAAGAAGAAAATTGTCGGGGGCCATCACGGTGGCTCCTGGAAAGTTGCGTTTGCCGATTTCGCCACCGCCATGATGGCGTTCTTCCTTGTACTCTGGTTAACCGCGACGGCATCTCCGGAACAGAAAAAAGCGGTAGAAGGTTATTTCCGGGATCCTGTCGGTTTCACAGAGGGCGGCTCGCCCAATCCAGTTGATCTTGAGGGCAGCGCCTCGGTGGTCAATGAGGCCAGCCCGGATATTGAATCCAGTCAGATCCAGATTGAGGATGAGGTGGTCGACGAGCTTTCCGAAACTCTTGAGCAGCGCCGGATGCGTGAGCTGTTTCAAGAGTTGAAGGAACAGATCAAACAGGATGCAACCTTGCAGGAATTCAAGGATCAGCTGCTGCTCGATATAACCGACGAAGGCTTGCGCATCCAGGTTGTCGACCGTTCCAACCGCCCCATGTTCGACAGCGGTCGGGCCGAGCTCAAGTACTACTCCCAGGATATTCTGTTTGAACTGGCGAAGACCCTGGGCTCCGTGAACAACAAACTCAGCATTACCGGACATACCGACTCAACACCCTTCGGCGGCCGACCCGGCTACACCAACTGGGAGTTGTCAGCAGACCGGGCAAACACCGCCCGAAGAGCCCTGGTTGCCGGCGGCGTGCGTCAGCAGCAGATTGCCCGCGTTGTGGGGCTGAGCGATTCCGTGCTGTTCGACAAGGAAGACCCGAATGCGCCGGTGAATCGCCGTATCTCCATCATCGTCCTGAACAAGAAAACCGTCGATAACATCCAGAGCAGCGCCGGCCAATCGGATGAGCCGCTGATTGATCTGACCCAGCCGACTGCGGAAGAGCGCGAGGCGGCCCGTGAACGTCTGGAAAGTGGTGAATGGCAGCAGGAAAAAGAAGAGCCTGCGCCGGGCGAGTTAAACTGGTAAAGCCGGGGGCGTCAGTCCAGCTTGAGCCCCCGCGCCTGTTGCTCTGTCATGTCTTGCAGAATCCGGTGGAAACTTTTCAGCCGCTCCGGGCTGATTTTTCCCTCGTCAGCGGCCTTGTCGATGGCGCAGCCGGGGTCACCCATGTGTCGGCAATTGCGGAATTTGCAGGTGCCAATCACCTCCCGGATTTCCCGGAAGCCATACTCGATTTCCTGCGCTGTCATATGCCAGAGCCCGAACTCACGAATGCCCGGCGAGTCGATCAACTCACCGCCAAGCGGCAGGTGGAACAGTTTGGCCGTGGTTGTGGTATGAATTCCCTTGCCGGTGCTCTCTGACACAGCCCCAACGCGAATGGCCTCATCAGGCATCAGAGTCTGGATAATGGAGGACTTGCCCACCCCGGACTGACCCACGAACACACTGGTCTGATCCTTCACCAGAGCCTCAACCTCCGGCGAGGGTTTATCGCCGGACTCAGCGGCAGACGTCCGGACCACCTCATAACCCAGGGTCTCATAGCGGCCCAGAAGCGCATCGATACTTTCCTGGTTCCTCTCGTTGATCAGATCCGTCTTGTTCAACAGAATCACCGCCGGAATGTCCGTGATCTCGGAGGCCACCAGATACCGGTCAATCAGATTGTCGTGAGGTTCCGGTTCCGGAGCGATCACAAGAATAATGTGATCAATATTGGCGGCCACCGGTTTCAGGGCGCCAAAATTATCCGGCCGTTGCAGCAGGTTGCGACGCTCACTCCGGGCGACAATCACCCCGGTTTCATTCTTGCCCGGCCGCCAGACAACCTTGTCACCGGTCACCAGACTATCGATATTGGCCCGGACAAAGCACCGCACCACGTCACCGACCTTATCACCCTCCAGGGCTTCGACATCCAGCTGTTGCCCATAGTGAGCAATGACCAACCCTTCCTGCTCCGGACCAAGCTCCCCGGCATCAGCCTGCTCCTGAACCTTCTTCTCCTTGCGCGCCGCCCGGGCTGCCCGCTCTTCCTGGACTTTCTTGATGCGGAATTGCTGCTGTTTGTTCAGTCGCCGTTTTGCCATTTATGTCCCGGATAACCAGATGAAAGTTTTGCCTTTGGTGTGCCATCATACTGCAATCGTAGTTAATCGGCTTGGGCAATGCCGAGACGTTAAAGGTATATCACCCGATTTCGCAGTGGGGTTGGGTCCGGCTTTCCGGAAATGTCGGCGGCCATGGATGGCCGACGCCAAGCGCACAGGGATGTGCTTGTAGCGGTTTCCGGAAAGCCGGACCCAGCCCCACTACCACCGCACTCAAAAGGCTGGGAACAAAATGACAGAAGGCAATCGCCTCGTATGGATCGATCTGGAAATGACAGGCCTGGATCCGGAAAAAGAAAGGATCATCGAGATGGCCACAATCATCACCGATTCAGAACTCAATGTAGTCGCGGAAGGACCGGTTATCGCCGTCCATCAGCCACAAACGTTTCTGGATTCCATGGACGAATGGTGCACCCGAACCCATGGCGAGAGTGGCCTCACCAAGCGCGTTCAGGAAAGCGACATCTCCGCTTCCGAAGCCGAACAGCAGACCATCGAATTCCTGAAAAAGCACGTTGAAAAAGGCCAGTCACCGCTGTGCGGCAACAGCATCGGCCAGGACCGACGATTCCTGGTGAAGTACATGCCCGAGCTGGAAGACTTCTTTCACTACCGTAATCTGGACGTATCCACGGTGAAAGAGCTTGCCCGTCGCTGGCGCCCGGATGTCCTGGCCGGCGTCAAAAAGAAAGGTAGCCACCTTGCCCTAGACGACATCCGGGACTCGATCAACGAACTGCGCCACTACCGGGAGCAGTTCTTCAAGCTATAGGCCGTGCCGTCTCATCGCCCACTGGACATGCTCGCGAACCATCTCTGACGGGTGGTCCGCGCGCCTTTTCAGGGCTTCAATTACCGGAATGGTCGAGGGCGCGTTGCCCAGCCCGACCGCCAGGTTCCGCAGCCAGCCCTCATAGCCTGTTCGCCGAATCGCGGAGCCCTCAGTACGTTTCAGGAACTGCTCCTCGGTCCAGAGAAACAGTTCTGCCAGAGAGCTGTTGTCCAGCCCGTGCCTGGGCTGAAAATCCTTTTCCTCTGCCGGTTTGCTGAACTTTTGCCACGGACACACCAACTGGCAGTCGTCGCAGCCGAAGACCCGATTGCCCATTAATGGCCGCAGCTCCTCGGGAATGCTTCCCTTGAGTTCAATGGTCAGGTAGCTGATACAACGTCGGGCATCGAGCTTGTGGGGGCCGACAAAGGCGTCCGTTGGGCAGAGATCGAGGCAGGCGGAACAGCTGCCGCAATGGTCGGTTTCAAAGGGCTCATCCAGGGGCAGGGGCGCGCTGGTAAAGATTTCCCCGAGGAAAAAGAACGAGCCGGCCTTGGGGTGAATCAGCATGTTGTTCTTGCCAATCCAGCCCAGCCCGGCCCTCTGTGCCAGGGCGCGCTCCAGTACCGGCGCGCTGTCCACGAACGCCCGATAGTCGTATCCGCTGACGGCTTCATCAATCCTGGCTGCCAGCTGCGCGAGTCGCTTTCGGATCAGTTTGTGGTAATCCCGCCCCAGGGCGTAGCGGGTAACGTAGGCGCCCTCCCGGTCAGTAAGCGCTTCTTTCGGGCTGTCCGGTGAGGGCAGATAATCCATTCTTACGGAAATAACCCGCATTGTGCCCGGCACCAGAGAGGTCGGAGTGTAGCGCTTGTCACCATGGTGGGCCATATAGTCCATTTCCCCCTGGTAACCCGCTGCCAGCCAGTCCTGCAAATGGTTGGCGTGCTCGCCGGTATCCGGCGTGGTGATCCCGACATCAGCGAACCCGAGCTCAGTCGCCCACTCGCGGATAAGCGCTGGCATATCAGCGAGTTCCGAGTGTGTTGTGGTGCTCAATGATGTAGCGCTCATAGTCACTGCCGGTGCTGGAGTTCGTTCGGGAACCCGGGTACGGATATTTAATCTGATTAAGTTATGACCTTTTCCACTGTTTTGCTATGCTTTACAGGTATCTGGCCAATTTTCTTAAACCGGTTTCTGTAACGGGAGCAAAGGTACATGCCGCCGTCCGCTGGGCACAGTTTACCAGAAGCACTGTTTTCCGCCGATGCGGTCAGACAGATTGATCACTATGTGATTGATCAACAAGGTGTTGATGGTTTCGAGCTTATGCAGTCCGCTGCCCACGCCGCATTTCGCTGCCTGGTCAGGCACTGGCGGAACTGTGGCTCGGTGCTGGTTCTTTGCGGAGCTGGTAATAACGGCGGTGATGGTTACCTGGTTGCAGCCAGTGCGCGCCGGCACGGCCTGGATGTTCGCTGTGTTGCCGTCGCGCCAACTGGCAAACTGTCTGGTGACGCCCGTAAGGCCTGGCAAAAGGCGCTGACTGATGGTGTTGATGTTCTTGAGCTTGACGCTATCAGTGACTCGGAACTGGATGCCCTGTTTGCCAGTACCGGCCTGATTGTGGATGCCATGCTGGGTACCGGTGTCTCCGGCGCGCCCCGCGAACCGTTTGCGGCCCTGATAGGGCGGTGTAACGGTGCACCGGCTCCGGTTCTGGCGGTGGATCTGCCCTCCGGGCTCAACGCCACCACCGGCGCCGCCGAAGGGGATGTGATCAATGCCGCCATGACGGTCACCTTTATAGGGCTCAAGGCCGGCCTGTTTACAGGCCAGGGCGCTGCGGTTTGCGGTGAGGTGGTTTTTGAATCCCTGGATACAGAAGATGGTGTCGCCGCTAGTGGTCAAATGCCGGTAGCCTGCCGTCGTGACTGGGATTCCGTCATGTCCTGGTTGCCGCCCCGGCCCGCCAATGCCCACAAGGGGCGTTTCGGGCATGTGCTGGTGGTTGCCGGTGATCGGGGATTCGGTGGCGCCGGCTTGCTGGCGGCGGAGGCCGCTGCCCGCTCCGGGGCTGGTCTGGTATCGCTGGCAACACGTCCTGAGCACGTGACGGCTGCCCTCGCCAGATGTCCATCGGTGATGGTCCATGGCCTGATCCATGGCTCGGAGTTGCCGTCTTTGCTGGATGCAGCCTCGGTTGTTGTGTGCGGACCCGGCATCGGGCGCAGCGCCTGGGGCCAGCAGATGCTGGAACAGGTAATCGCCAGTGGCAAGCCGAGGGTGCTGGATGCAGATGCCCTGAACCTTTTGTCCGGCAGGGTTGCTGTGCCTGCGGACAACCATATCCTGACACCCCACCCGGGTGAGGCGGCAAGACTGCTGAACTGCCTGGTACCGGAGGTGGAAGCAGACCGGATGGCTGCCGCCAGGAAACTGCAGGCACTTTATGGCGGTACAATTCTGCTGAAAGGCGCGGGAACGGTTGTCGCGTCGGCAGATGGGATACTCGATGTTATCAGTGGCAGCAATCCGGGTATGGCCACCGGGGGCATGGGTGATGTGCTTTCGGGCATTATCGGGGCCGTTCTGGGCCAGATCGGTGATGTGCAGAAGGCTGCCGTGCTCGGGGCATCAGTGCATTTGGCTGCCGCTGACGTAGCTGCAGAAGCCAGTGGATTTATCGGGCTCATACCGACGGATGTAATCGATGCACTGCCGATGGTTTTTCGGGAATCTGAGAAGACCTTCGAGGCGAGAGAACTATGAGCATAATGGGGAACGAGCGTCGGCTTTTTCTGGAAGGCGAGGCAGAAACCGAGCATCTTGGCCGTGAGCTGGCGAGAACCGTTGCCAAATCCGGCCACGGCCTGGTTGTCTACCTGGATGGTGAGCTTGGTATGGGGAAAACCACCATCAGTCGGGGCGTGATTCGGGGGCTTGGCCACGAAGGAGCGGTAAAGAGCCCTACCTATACGCTGGTGGAGCCCTACGAAACCCTGAATCCACCGACTTACCATTTCGATTTTTATCGTCTGAGCGATGCGGAAGAGCTGGAATATATGGGTATCCGGGATTATTTCTCCGGAGGTAACCTGTGTCTGATTGAGTGGCCCGAGCGAGGCGAAGGTATATTGCCCGAGCCAGACCTTGAGATTCATCTGGAGACACAGGGTGAAGGGCGTTCTGTGGTTATCAGAGCCCGGTCAGAGCAGGGTGCCCACCTGCTTAACGAACTGGATCTTATTGGTCCGGCGCATTAGCAAGTCCGAGACCCGGGAATAAACTGGCAGGTAAGCTTTATGAAAGGTGTACAGCTGAATAAACAACTGGTCTGGACGCTTGCGATAGTGTTCGCCACGCTGGCGTTTCAGGTATCGGCTGCAACGAAGGTGGAAAGTGCCCGTATCTGGCCCGCGCCTGATCACACCCGGCTGGTTCTGGATACTGGCGGGCAGGTAGAGCACAACATTTTTTCCCTTAGCAATCCGGCGCGGCTGGTTATCGATCTGAAAAACGCTAACCTGAAGACCGATTTCTCAGGTCTGGACCTTTCCGGCAGTCCAATCAAGCAGATCCGGAGCGCGCCAAGAAACGGTTCGGATCTGCGCGTGGTTCTTGATCTCAAGGCCGACATCAAGCCGCGGAGCTTTCAGCTTGAGCCGAATCAGCAGTATGGCCACAGGCTTGTGGTTGATCTGATCGATGAAAGTGGCAGCCGACTGGAGAAGGCAACCACCCCTACCGTGACCCAGGATTCGTCTGGCAAGCGGGATGTGATCGTGGTCATTGATGCCGGGCATGGCGGGGAAGATCCGGGCGCTATTGGCCCCCGCGGAACCCGTGAAAAAGATGTTGTTCTGAAAATGGCGAAAACCCTGGCCAACCTTATCAATGACCGGCCGGGGTATACCGCCAAGCTGACCAGAACCGGCGATTATTACATAGGCCTTCGGAACCGCACGCTCCTGGCGAGGAAGTATAATGCCGATCTCTTCGTTTCCATGCATGCTGACGCCTTCCGGACGCCGCAGCCCAAGGGGGCTTCTGTTTTCGCTCTCTCCCAGCGAGGCGCCACCAGTGAGACCGCCCGGTGGCTGGCCAACAGTGAGAACCGGTCTGATCTGATTGGTGGTGCCGGTGGATTGTCCCTGGATGGCCGGGACGACATGCTGGCAGGTGTTCTGCTGGACCTGTCCATGACCGCAAGCATCAATGCCAGTCTCGGCGTTGGCAGTTCGATCCTCGGAAAGCTGGGTGGTGTGGCCAAGTTGCACAAACCCGGCGTGGAGCAGGCCGCTTTTGCGGTACTGAAGTCACCGGATATCCCTTCCATTCTTGTTGAGGCAGGCTTTATCTCCAATCCCCAGGAAGAGAAAAACCTGGCAACAGAGTGGTACCGCAACAAGCTTGCCGGTGCCATCATGAAGGGGATCGACGACTACTTCCAGAAGACGCCGCCGCCGGGAACTTTGCTGGCGTGGCAGAAGCAGAATCGCCAGGGCGGAAACAACATCAGCCACTACCGGATCCAGCGTGGCGACACGCTCTCTGGCGTGGCCAGGAAAAACCAGACGACCGTCAGTGAGCTGATGCAGTTTAACGACCTTCGGGACGACCGTGTTATGGTAGGGCAAACCATTCGTATTCCCGCGTCCTGATTGAGAGGTTTTTCCGTAACATGCCCCCCATTCGATTGCTGTCACCACGGCTCGCGAACCAGATTGCCGCGGGTGAAGTGGTGGAGCGCCCTGCGTCTGTCGTCAAGGAACTGGTCGAAAATGCCCTGGATGCCGGTGCCAACCGGGTTGATATTGAAGTAGAGCAGGGCGGCGTCAAGCTGATTCGTGTTCGGGATGACGGTGGTGGCATCGAGGAAGACGATCTTCCCCTTGCGCTCAGTCGCCATGCCACCAGCAAGATCGCCAGTCTTGACGACCTTGAGGCCGTGGCCTCCCTGGGCTTTCGGGGGGAAGCGCTGGCCAGTATCAGCTCTGTCTCCCGACTCACTCTGACTTCAAGAACCGAGTCGCAGGAAGCGGCTTCCCGGGTGGAAGTCGAAGGCCGTGAAATGGACGCCCGGATTTCGCCTGCGGCTCACCCCGTCGGAACGACGGTGGAAGTTCGGGATCTGTTCTTCAACACGCCGGCCCGGCGTAAATTCCTGCGCACCGAAAAGACCGAATTCAACCATGTCGAAGAGTGCGTGCGCCGGCAGGCCCTGAGCCGCTTTGATGCCGGCTTTACCCTGCGACACAATCAGCGTGTTGTTCAGAGCCTGAGGCCAGCCGAATCGGCTCTTGACCGGGAGCGGCGCATCGGCGCCCTGTGCGGCCAGCAATTCATTGACAACGCGGTGGTTATCGATGCTGAAGCCACCGGGCTGCGGCTCTGGGGCTGGGTAGCCCTGCCTACGTTTTCACGCAGTCAGGCGGACCTCCAGTATTTCTTTGTCAACGGACGCGTTATCCGTGACCGCCTGGTGGCCCACGCGGTGCGCCAGGCCTACCGGGATGTGCTCTACAATAACCGGCATCCCGCCTTTGTGCTCTATCTGGAAGTCGACCCTGCGACCGTGGATGTGAATGTCCATCCAACCAAGCACGAAGTCCGGTTTCGTGACGGTCGTCTGGTCCACGATTTCATTTTCAGAACCTTGCACAAGGCATTGGCTGACGTTCGACCGGACGATCATTTTCGGGGCGCGGTGGCCCAATCCTTCGGTCGCGAAGCGTCGGTCCAGGCCCATGAATCGGCTCCTGCAGCAGGCGTTCCGGCGGAGGCGTCCTGGAACGGCCAGCCGGCTATGCCAAATTACGGCCATTCGGGTGGCTCCAGTGCGAGCTTTGGTGGTCAGTCCCAGTCGCAACAGGAATGGCGAGCCAGTGATCAGATGGCGTTCTACCAATCCCTGAATGCCGGCGGCGGTAGTGAGGGGCAGCAGCCCATGCCCTCCGGCGATGGCGTTGCTACACCAATGCCCACGCCGCCCGTTGATAGTGATCAGGAGCCACCGCTGGGTTATGCCATTGCCCAGCTGCATGGGATCTACATTCTTGCCCAGGGTCGCGCGGGGCTGATCGTGGTGGACATGCACGCGGCCCATGAACGCATTACCTACGAGCGGATGAAGCGTGCTCTCGTCGAGCAGGATCTGAAAAGCCAGCCGTTGCTGGTGCCGCTGTCCCTGGCTGTCAGTCAGAAAGAGGCAGCTCTCACCGAGAGTCATGGTGAAGAACTGCAAAAACTCGGCTTGCAGATTGAGCGCATTGGCCCGGAAACGTTGGCCGTGCGGCAGGTGCCTGCTCTCCTGCGTGGCGCCGATACCGAGCAGTTGGTGCGTGATGTGCTGGCGGACCTGATCGAGCATGGGCAGAGTGACCGGGTTGAAGCGGTGACCCACGAATTGCTGGGAACCATGGCGTGCCACGGGTCCGTGCGCGCCAATCGGCAGCTCACCATTCCCGAGATGAATTCATTACTCCGGGATATGGAAGCCACTGAACGAAGCGGTCAGTGCAATCACGGGCGTCCAACCTGGACCCTGGTAACCATGTCCGAGCTGGACAAGCTGTTTCTCCGGGGGCGCTGAGGTGTCTCTGCCTCCGGCCATTCTTCTGATGGGGCCAACGGCGTCGGGTAAAACCGACCTGGCCATGGCCCTTTGCGACCGCCTGCCCTGCGAGATTATCAGCGTGGACTCTGCCATGATCTATCGTGGCATGGACATCGGGACGGCCAAACCAACCGCTGCCGAACTGGCACGGGCACCCCATCGGTTGATTGATATCTGCGATCCGGCGGAAACCTACTCCGCTGCGGATTTCCGTCGGGACGCACTGGCAGCGATGGCGGAGATAACGGCTGCTGGCCGAATTCCCCTGCTCGTCGGCGGCACTATGATGTATTTCAAGGCGCTGATCCACGGCATGTCCGGTCTACCATCGGCCAGCTCCGATGTGCGTCGGGCTCTGGAACAAGAAGCCGAAGAGCGTGGCTGGGAGGCCCTGCACGAGGAGCTTCAGAGCCTTGATCCCATCGCGGCAGAGCGGATCCACCCGAATAACCGTCAACGGCTGATGCGGGCCCTGGAAGTCCTGCGTCTTACCGGTAAGCCGATTTCGGAGTTCTGGAAGGCCGAATCCGGTCCGGGCGAACAGCCAGCTTTGGTGGAACAAAGCGCTGATGTTAAGGATTACACCTATTTCACTCGCTGGCAGGCAGACGAAACATCTTCGCTTCCGTATACTGTGACTCAGCTTGCCATGATGCCGCCTGAGCGGCGAGTGCTTCATGAGCGAATCCGTCTGCGTTTCCTGAAAATGCTGGAGGCGGGCTTTCTGGATGAAGTGCGGGCACTGATGCTCAGGGAAGACTTGAACCCTGATCTCCCTTCCATGCGTTGTGTCGGATATCGCCAGGCCTGGAGTTATTTGTCCGGGGAAGACGATTACGAGACATTTGTCAGCAAGGGGGTGGCAGCAACACGCCAGCTGGCGAAGCGGCAGTTGACCTGGTTGCGTAAGTGGTCCGATGTGGACTGGCTGGACAGCGACGACAAACTTATCGTTGAGGCAGCCTTGAAAAAAATCCGACTTCGCACCACATTTAATTTTGACAAATGACGATCTGCATTTACTAAAAACAGGAGAAAACACATGTCAAAAGGGCATTCGTTACAAGACCCTTACCTTAATGCATTGCGCAAGGAACGCATTCCCGTTTCCATCTTTCTGGTCAACGGTATCAAACTACAGGGCCAGATTGAGTCTTTCGACCAGTTCGTGATTTTGCTGAAAAATACTGTCAGCCAGATGGTCTATAAGCACGCTATTTCCACTGTGGTACCTGCCCGCAATGTTCGCATTCCGCCGCAGGCGCCGGGAGGAGAGGGCGAGTCTGAAGACTGATTCAGCCGCATTCCCGGTCTTGCCACCCGCGCTCCAGAAGATCCCGTCAAGGGGTCTTGTGGCCGCGGGTGTTTGTTTTTATAACACTCACAGTCTGATTGCCCCGGAGTTGATGCCAATTGTTTGAACGTCCTGATGTCGGTGAGCGCGCGGTACTCGTCCACATCGATTTTACTGCCCATGATGGCACCGAAGACCCGGGTGAGTTCCGGGAGCTGGTAACGTCTGCCGGCGTAGAGCCTGTTACCACGGTTACCGGGTCCCGCAAGCAGCCCAGCCCGCGATTTTTCGTTGGTGAGGGCAAGCTGGAAGAGATTCGCGATGCCGTAGCCGCGAACGAAGCCGACGTCGTGCTGTTCAATCATGCGCTGAGTCCGCGTCAGGAGCGAAACATTGAGCAGGAGCTCAAGTGCCGGGTGCTTGACCGTACCGGCGTGATTCTTGATATCTTCGCCCAGCGTGCCCGGACCCATGAAGGCAAGCTGCAGGTGGAGCTGGCCCAGCTCGACCACATGTCTACGCGTCTGGTTCGGGGCTGGACACACCTTGAGCGGCAAAAGGGTGGTATCGGGCTCAGGGGGCCGGGTGAAACCCAGTTGGAGACGGACCGCCGCCTCTTGCGCGAGCGGATCAAGTCCATCCACAAACGTCTCGAGAAGGTACGCCGGCAACGGAATCAGGGCCGCCGAGCCCGCCAGCGGGCCGACATTCCCACGGTATCGCTGGTGGGTTACACCAACGCGGGCAAATCGACGCTATTCAACCGGATTACAACTTCGTCCGTATATGCTGCAGACCAGCTGTTCGCTACGCTGGACCCCACGCTTCGGCGTCTGGAACTTCCGGATATCGGGCCGGTCGTAATGGCGGACACTGTGGGCTTCATCCGGCATCTCCCGCACAAGCTGGTTGAAGCGTTCCGGGCCACGCTGGAGGAAACCACGCAGGCAACGCTCCTGCTGCACATTATCGACAGCCATGACCCGCGGCGTGACGAGAATATCGAGCAAGTGGAAGAGGTTCTGGCCGAGATCGGCGCAGATGACATTCCCATGCTGCAGGTGTTCAACAAGATTGATTTGCTGGAAAATTTCACCCCGAGAATCGAGCGTAATGAAGAGGGCATCCCGGTGCGGGCCTGGGTGTCTGCAGTAACCGGTGAGGGGCTGGATGGCTTGTTCGACGCGATCGTTGAACGGGTGGCTGAAGATGTTGTTCACCACTTTGTTCTGCTTGGCCCTGCGGACGGCAAGTTGCGCGCGCTGTTGCATGAAGCGGGCTCTGTGCTGAGTGAGGAGCATCGCGAGACGGGCGATACAGTCGTGGAGGTTCGCTTGCAGAATCGGGACTGGCAGCAACTGCTGAGCCGGGCCGGAGTAAACGAAAAATCAGTCAGGTTGGACGTTGGCCACACCTGAAACCGCGGCGGCTATTGCCGGGGCGGAGATAAATCCCTAGTATTTGCAGCCATTCTATTTATAAGTCAGTAACGGAGAGCACTATGGCCTGGAACGAACCGGGTGGAAACCGTAACGACAATGACCCCTGGGGTACCGGTGGTGGTCGACGCGGCAATGATCAGGGGCCGCCAGATCTCGATGAGGCGTTGAAAAAGGGCCTCGACAAGCTCAACAAAATGTTGGGTGGCAAAGGTGGTAAATCCGGCGGCAGTGGTGGCAGCAGCGGCGGAAGCGCCGGCGGCTTCGGAGCGATTCTCGCATTAGCGGCCATTCTGGTTGCTGGCTACGTCATCTTTCAGTCGTTTTACACGGTGGACGAACAGGAACGAGCTGTTGTGCTTCGTTTTGGTGAGTATCACCAGACCGCGAATCCCGGCCTGAGGTTCAAGGTTCCGCTGATCGACAGCGTTACCAAGGTTCGTGTCACTAACGTGCGCACGGCCGAGTCCAGTGGCCAGATGCTGACCCAGGACGAAAACCTGGTGACCGTGGATCTGCAGGTTCAATATCGCGTTGGCGATGCTGAAGCTTACGTACTGAACGTCAGGGACTCCAACCAGGCGCTGGCGTTTGCGACAGACAGTGCTATTCGTCACGAGGTCGGCAGTTCGACACTTGACGACGTGCTGACCGAAGGGCGTGCAGAACTGGCGGTCCGGGTTGAGCAACGGTTGCAGAGCTTCCTGAAAGACTATGGCACCGGTCTGGAGCTTGTCCGGGTGAACGTTGAAAGCACCCAGCCTCCGGCTCCGGTCCAGGACGCCTTCCGTGAAGTGCAGCGTGCCCGGGAGGACGAGCAGCGCGTCAAGGAAGAAGCCGAAACCTATCGGAACAAGGTTGTACCCGAGGCTCGCGGTCAGGCCCAGCGGATGATCGAAGAGGCCAATGCCTACAAGCAGGAAGTCATCGAGCGCGCCCGCGGTGAAACCGCTCGTTTCCTTGAGTTGCTGGCAGTCTATGAGATGTCGCCAACCGTTACTCGCGAGCGCCTGTATTTGCAGACCGTCGAGACAGTGCTGGCCAACAGCAGCAAGATCCTGGTGGATACAGAAAGCAGCGGCAACATGATGTACCTGCCGCTTGATCGATTCGCTCAAGGCTCCCTGCCCCGCACCGGTGGCTCTTCTTCCGGCGGCAATCAGGGCAATGTGGACATACAGACCCTGACTGATCAGGTTCTTCAGGAACTGCGAACCAGGCAGGATACGACCGTTCGGAGGAGCAGATAATTATGGGACCTAAAGGTGTAGTGGGCCTTGCAGGCGCCCTTATCGTTGTCCTGCTGGTACTGTCCAGTGTGTACATCATTCCGGAAACCCATCGGGGTGTACTGCTTCGTTTTGGTGAGCTGGTTGAGACCGACATCCAGGCGGGTATTCATTTCAAGGTTCCGGTCATTGACCAGGTCCGCGAATTCGATATCCGGGTTCTGACCATGGATCTGCCCTCCCGGCAGTACCTGACCGTGGAAAAGAAGCCGCTGGATGTGGATTCGTACATTGCCTGGAAGATCCGGGATGTGGATCAGTTCTACCGTGCAACGGGCGGTGACGAGTTCCGTGCCCAGTCTCTGCTTGCCTCCCGTGTGGATAACGGCCTGCGTGACGAGTTCGGTATTCGGACCATGGTCGAAGTCGTTTCCGGCCAGCGGGATGAACTCATGCACACCCTGCGGGATCGGGTAAACCAGACGGCCCAGAATGAATTCGGCATCGAAGTCCTGGACATCCGGGTAAAAGCGATCGAGTTCCCGGGCCAGGTCAGTGAAAACGTTTACCGCCGGATGGCGACCGAACGGGAAAAGCTCGCCCAGGAATTCCGTTCCCGGGGGCGTGAGCTGGCCGAGGGTATCCGTGCCGACGCAGATCGTCAGAGAACCGTTGTTCTTGCCGAAGCTTTCGCCCAGTCAGAAGAAACCCGGGGTGAGGGTGACGGTGAGGCAGCAAGAATCTACGCCAATGCCTACGGCTCAGATCCCGATTTCTACAGCTTCTATCGGAGTCTTGAGGCTTATCGCAACACCTTCATGAGCAAGGATGACATCATGGTGATCGATTCCGAGAGCGCGTTCATGAAATTCCTGAACGACCCACAGGGCGCCCGTTAACCCTGTAGGCTGAGACCAAAAACCGGAATACCTCCGTATTCCGGTTTTTTTGTGCCCGCCAACCGTGTAAAATTCTGCCGGTTTTGTGTCGGGCTTTTAGCCGAGTGCCGCCTTAAATCCTGTGTGATCCCCCAGCCGACTGTGCCGGAGCGGATATAACGGACAACGGAATCTCATGACAGTATCTGATCGCTGGTTACTGCCAGACGGGGTAGAGGATATTCTGCCGCCACTGGCCGGACGGATCGAATCCCTGCGTCGGGATGTAATGGATACCTGCCAGCGCTGGGGTTATCAGCTGGTAATCCCACCGCTCATTGAATATCTCGAATCCCTGTTTACCGGGACCGGGCATGACTTGGAACTGCAGACCTTCAAGCTGACCGATCAGCTGACCGGGCGAATGATGGGTGTGCGCGCCGATATGACGCCTCAGGCCGCCCGCATTGATGCCCATACGCTGGGACAGGAAGGAATCACTCGCCTTTGCTATGCCGGGCACGTACTCCATACCCGTCCAAGGCATATGCTGACAGGTCGCACCCCCATCCAGGCCGGCTGTGAGCTGTTTGGCAGTGGCTCGGAAGCGGCGGACATGGAAGTGATCAGCCTGATGCTGGAAAGCCTCCGGGTAGCCGGTTTGCCGCGTATCCATCTGGATCTGGCCCATGTGGCCATCTACGAGAGTCTGATTGGCGAGGCGGATTTTGATCGCGACACCGAGGCCGCGATTTTTGATGCCATGGCCCGCAAATCGGTTCCCGAGCTTGACGAACTGCTGGGTCAATGTGCCTCTGGTTCAGCTGGCGCTCGCCTGCGGGAGCTTGCCCGTGTCAGTGGCGGCCCGGAAGCCTTGAGCGAAGCCCGCCGGATCCTGCAGGGGGCGTCTGACAGTCTGGATGCCGCACTGGACCAGCTCGGGCGGGTGTCCGACATGTTGAGCCGGGATTATCCGGACATCAGTTTCGGATTCGATTTCTGTGAACTGCGTGGCTACAACTACCACACCGGGCTGGTGTTTGCGGCCTATGTGCCTGGCCATGGTGATTCCGTTGCCAAAGGCGGTCGGTACGATGCCATTGGGAGTGATTTCGGCCGGGCCCGTCCGGCAACCGGGTTCAGTCTCGATATTCGATCACTGGTCTCCCTTGGAGAGCGGGTGGCCCGGCACGCGGGCGCGGTCTGGGCGCCAGCGGATGACGACCCCGCACTGGAAGGCGTGATCTCCGGTCTGAGAATGACAGAAACCGTCGTCCGGGCCCTGCCCGAGGACGACGGTGTTAATCCGGCCGTCAGAGGCTGTGATCGGGAACTGGTAAAACAGAACGGCCAATGGGTCGTGCAGAAGCTGGGCTGATGCCTCTGGGGCCTCGGTGAATTCATTTACAGGTAAACTTGCGAAACGCCTGTCCTGCGGGGCAGCCGCATTGAGAGAGAATCATGGGTAAAAACGTTGTTGTGCTGGGCACCCAATGGGGTGATGAAGGCAAGGGTAAGATTGTTGACCTGCTGACCGACAAGGTTGCGGCGGTTGTTCGCTTCCAGGGCGGCCACAATGCCGGTCATACCCTGGTAATTGACGGCAAGAAAACAGCGCTTCACCTGATTCCTTCCGGCATCCTGCGGCAGCACGTCTATTGCCTGATCGGTAACGGTGTCGTCCTGTCACCGGAGGCCCTGTTGAAAGAAGTGCGTGAGCTGGAAGCCAATGATGTGGCGGTTCGCGATCGCCTGCGCATCAGCCTGGCCTGCCCGATCATTCTGCGTACCCATGTCCGCATTGATCAGGCCCGGGAACGAGCTCGGGGTGTCGACAAGATCGGCACGACCGGTCGCGGCATCGGTCCGGCCTATGAAGACAAGGTGTCCCGCCGTGGTCTTCGTCTGGGTGATCTGTGCAATCCCGCCGACTTTGAATTGAAGCTGCGCGAGATCATGTCGTACCACAACTTCATCCTGACCGAGTACTTCAAGGAAGAAGCCGAGGACATTGATGCAGCCCTGGAAGAGCTGAAACAGATGGGCGAGGAAATTCTGCCCATGGCGGCGGATGTGACTGACATGCTGCACGATTTCCGCAAGCGTGGGGAGAATATCCTGTTCGAGGGGGCGCAGGGCTCACTGCTGGATATCGACCTGGGTACCTACCCGTACGTGACCTCTTCCAACACCACCGCCGGCGGTACCGCCACCGGTTCTGGTTTCGGCCCGCTGTTCCTGGACTATGTGCTGGGTATCACCAAGGCCTATACCACCCGTGTTGGTTCCGGGCCGTTCCCCACCGAGCTGTTTGACGATATGGGCCAGCATCTGGCCGTCAAGGGCAACGAAGTGGGCACCACAACCGGGCGTGCTCGTCGTTGTGGCTGGTTCGATGCGGTGGCTCTGCGCCATGCCATCCAGATCAACAGCGTGTCCGGCATCTGCCTGACCAAACTGGATGTGCTGGACGGACTGGAAACCGTAAAGGTGTGCGTCGGTTACAAGACCCCGAACGGCGAGATTTTCCGTCCGCCCATCGGCTGTGACAGTTACAAGGACATCGAGCCGGTCTACGAAGAACTGCCTGGCTGGAGTGAAAGCACCTTTGGTCTGAACAGCGTCGACCAGCTGCCGGAGAACGCCAAGGCTTACATCCGCTTCCTGGAGGAGCAGATCGAGGCGCCGATCGATGTGATTTCCACCGGCCCGGATCGCATTGAAACTATTACGCTCCGCCATCCGTTTGGCGAATAATCGCTGACGGATAAAAAAGCCGCCCTGCCGAAAGGCACGGCGGTTTTTTTGTGTTTAGGGTTTTTCCGCAATCACGGTGGCCCGAAGTGGTCCCGGGTAACCCTCCACGGTTTTCGATGGGTCGTCGGGATCCAGAAAGTCCTGCAGGGAATTGAAGCGCATCCAGTCAGTACTGCGTTGTTCGTCCGTGGTGGTCTCGGTTACGTCCACTACCCGGGCATTGCGGAACCCGGTACGGTCCAGCCAGCGCAATAGTGTGTCGCAGCTGGGCAGGAACCAGACGTTTCGCATCTGGCCGTAGCGATCCTCGGGCATCAGGCTGAAGCCCTCCGGGCCATCAACCACAAGTGTTTCCAGTACCAGCTCGCCACCCCGGCGAAGTGTTCCCTTGAGCTCCAGCAGATGATCCAGCGGCGAGCGGCGATGATAAAGGACACCCATGGAAAAGGTGGTGTCGAAGGTTTCAAGATCTGCTGGCAGATCTTCCATCCTGATCGGCAACAAGTCGACGGGGACGTCGCCGAGGTAGTCCTTGACGCTGAAGAACTGGAACAGGAACAGGAGCCCCGGGTCGATGCCAATCACCCGGCCCGCACCTTCTCCCAGCATGCGCCAGCAGTGGTATCCGGAGCCACAACCCACATCCAGTATTCGGCGACCGGCCAGGTCTGAAAGGTAGGGAGACACCCGGTCCCACTTCCAGTCAGAGCGCCACTCGGTATCGATGTAGGTGCCGAAAAAATCGAAGGGGCCCTTGCGCCAGGGCATCAGGCCCCGCAGTCCGAGCTCCAGCTGTTCCTGCTGTGTCGCGGTCAGGGGCTGCGAGGAGTTCAGGGTGATGGCAGAGCGGTCCAGCTGCGCCTCCACTTGCTCAAGGTCGGGCAAGCGGTCCAGGGCTGCCTGCCAGCGATCCAGATCGCCATGGGGTCGGTCTTCGAAGCGGTGAATCAGTTGCTGCCGGAGCACAGTGGCCCAGTGATCCAGGCCGTCTTCCGCGAGTTCATTCATGATCGGCCCGAACCGGGCTTTCCAGTCAAAATCTGCCATGGTCATTCGATGGTTTTGTTGGCCTTGATGGCGAGCATGGAAACAAAGTTGAAGCACTGGTACCACACCACCACCTCGTCGAAGCCTGCCGACAGTAGCCGCGCCTTGTGAGCCGCGAGTGTTTCGGGGATCAGTACCTGTTCGATGGCGGTGCGTTTCTGGCTGATTTCAAGATCCGAATAGCCGTTGGCGCGTTTGAACTCGTGGTGCAGCCGGGTCTGAACGGCCTGCTCGGCTTCCGACTCGAAGCGGATTTTTTCTGACAGGATCAGGACGCCTCCGGGAAGAGTGGCATCAGCAATTCGCTTGAGCAGACTGGCCCGTTTTTCCGGATCGACAAACTGGAGGGTGAAATTCAGCGTGGTTACCGAGGCGTTGCTGAGTTCGGTGTCCAGAATATCTTCGCATCGTAGGGTGACGGGGAGGGCGCTGTCGTCCAGGGCAACATAGTGCTCGCAGCGTTCGATCATGGCGCTGGAGTTATCCACGCCAACAAGCGTGCAATCCCCATGGGAAATGCCGTGACGCATCGCCAGGGTCGAGGCGCCCAGGGAGCAGCCCAGGTCATAGCAGTGGGAGGCCGGTTGGGCGTATTGTTCGGTGATCACCTCGATCATCGGGATGATCGTGGTGTAACCCGGAACCGAACGGCGAATCATGTCCGGGAACACCCTGGCTACCGATGCATCGAATCGGAAATCCTCGGGCCTGCGTTCTGTGGCAAACAGCCGATCCGTCAGCTGCTCGGGTGCCTCCGACGGCTTTCGGGAGTTAGCCATTGGAGTCGGGTACTTCTGGAGAGGGCGGAACGGCAGGCCCTGTCGGCGATGGCCGGGAGCAGCGTACACCCCGGTTCTTGTAGTCCACCAGAATGCCCCGGAAAGACGGGTCTACATCGGCGGCAATCGCCAGATAGCCATTCTCGCAGACTGCATGTAACTCCGACGCTTTGCGTGACATCCGGAACGGGTCGTCCTCGGTCACATGAATGGCCTGGAAATCGCCAACCGGCATGTGATCCTTGTTGTCGCTGTGACTGATCTTGCCACTCAGTTCCAGCGCAAGAACGGTACCTATGACCGCAACCAGAGCGGTTACAATCAGGCTGCGGACGGTGTAACGGGCCTCATTCTGGCTCATGCCTACCTCGAATCAAACGAATTTAAAGTGTTGTTCAATACTGCCCCGGCACCGTGATGGCTGGGGACTGCAGGGCGGATAGCTGTTCCCGAAGCGAGAGAATCTGGTCTGACCAGAAACGTGGCTGGGCAAACCAGGGGAAAAAGCGTGGAAAGGCTGGATCATCCCAGCGTTTGGCCAACCAGGCACAGTGCGCGATCTGTCGATAGCAGCGCAAGGGCTCAATCAGATGGCGTTCACGACGATTGAAATCACGGAACATTTCGTAACCTTCCAGCAATTCGCCAAGCTGGGCGCCACGCTCGAACTCGTCGCCGTTCAGTAGCAACCACATATCCTGAATAGCTGGGCCCGTTCGGCAATCGTCCAGATCCACGAACAGCATTTGCTCGTCGCGGCAAAGAATATTGCCGGCATGGCAGTCGCCATGAAGTCGCAAGGTCTCCACCGGGCCGGCTTCATCAATTCTAGCGGCACAGAGCCTTTGCAGGTCCGGGACCAGACTGTCCCAGGCGGGCCTGAGATCCGCCGGAATCCAGCCGCCTTCCAGCAGAAGCCGGTTGCTGGCGTCAATACCGTCAAGCAAGTCCATGCTGGAGCGGTGGGCAAACGGTTTGCTGGCGCCAATGTTGTGGATCTGGCCCAGCCACTGGCCCAGCCGGTACAGGGTATCGGTCACGCTGGTGTCCGGCGCCTGTCCCCCACGCTGAGCAAATACCGCCAGCAGAAATTCGCCGTGACGTCCCAGCGTGTCTCCGGAAGCTAACGCTATTGGGGCTATCACGGGAATGCCCGCCTGCAGAAGCTCCAGGGTGAAGTCATGCTCCTCCCGGATTTCTGCCTCGGTCCATCGACCGGGACGGTAAAATTTGGCTATGACCGGTGCCCCCTCGTCCAGCCCCACCTGATACACCCGGTTTTCATAGCTGTTCAGTGCGAACAGGCGGCCACTTACTGCAAACCCGGCCTCTTCCATCGCATCCAGAATGGTATCCGGCGTCAGGGAATCGTAGGGGTGGGAGGATGCCGCAACTGTGGGGTCATGGGTCATAAAGGGACGTTTCAGAGCCTTGTGTCGTATTTTGATTTCATGGATTGCAGGTGGTACCAGTTTTCATCCAGCTCCCAGCGAATACGGCTGATGCCAGACGCCCCAAGAACCACGTCTCCGGCCCGGGCCTGCACCTGCGCCAGCTCGCGTTCTGCCCGCTGCCAGTCCCGATGACTGTCACCAAGATTGCGCATGCTCGGAAATACCGCACTCAGGGCCTTGTGGGTCGATGTCGTGTGGGACCGCAATGAGCTCATAATGGCAGTGTCACCCTCCACCCGGAGGACCCGGTGCTTGTAGGGGTAGCTGGCAACCACTTCATCAGATTTCAGTCGCTCATTAAGGCTGATTACCTCAAAGCCACGCCAGCCGAGCCACCCGACAAACAGGGCGGCCACCACCATTACCAGAACAAACTGCTTCCTGTCAGACATCATAAGCCGGGCTCCATGCACTACTTTTCGGCTGCAAGTATAACCGGTATGGGCTCTCGAGTAATGTGTTGAGCCTTCCCGGGCCGGTTTTTGCAGGGATGGCAGGATGGGGTAAGCTCAGTGCGATGTCAGTTGAGCCGGGGCAAGCGTAAGTGTCGACAGAAGTCCTTGAAAACCAGACTGTTGTAATCGGCGCCGGGGTCGTTGGGCTTGCTCTTGCCCGCGCCCTGGCCAGAGCCGGGCATGAAGTGATTGTACTGGAGGCCGCGGGCGGCTTTGGTGAGGGCATATCTTCCCGCAACAGCGAAGTCATTCATGCTGGCATCTACTACCCGGAAGGGTCACTGAAGGCGGAACTGTGCGTTGAAGGCCGGCAGCGGCTCTACGAATATTGCCGGACCCATAAAGTCCAGCACCAGAAATGCGGCAAATGGATTGTGGCGGCCGACCAATCACAGGATGGCAGGCTCCGGGATATTCAGGCCGCTGCATCGCGCAACGGTGTAGCTCTGGCCCTGCATGATGCAGACCGAATTACCCGGGAAATGCCGGAAATCCGCGCCAGTTCGGGGCTCTGGTCGCCGGAAACCGGAATCGTCGACAGTCATGGTTTGATGCTCTCTTTGCTCGGCGAGCTCGAGGATGCCGGCGGCCAACTCGTCCTCCGGTCGCCCGTGGTGGCCGCTGAATCGGACAACCGCTGCCATCGTCTTCACTTAGGAGGGGGCCATCCGCTGATCCTGAAAGCGAAAAACGTCATCAACGCCGCCGGACTTGCCGCTGTCCCGCTAGCAAAGTCCTGGTCCGGCCTGCCTGATGAATACAAACCCCGGCAGTGGTTCGCCAGGGGCGTTTACTTCAGCTACAGCGGCCGAACACCCTTCAAAACCCTGATTTACCCGGTCCCGGAACCCGGTGGCCTCGGTGTTCACCTCACCCTCGACCTCGCCGGCCAGGCCCGTTTTGGCCCGGACGTGGAATGGATCGAAACGGAAGACTACACCGTCGACCCCAGCCGCCTGGAAACCTTCGCCAGAGGCATCCGCCAATGGTGGCCAGACCTCGACCCGGCCCGACTTCAACCCGCCTACGCCGGCATCCG
>CAZFQI010000008.1:43375-58768 GCA_964520755.1 uncultured Marinobacter sp.
AGCCCAAACCTGAATCTCCCGAGCCCCGGCCTCCCGCAGAACCGAAGCCAAAACCCGAACCGTCGCCCCCGTCGTCACCACATCGTCTACAATGGCGACCCGCTCAGGCACCTCCGAAACGACCTTAAACACCCCGCGAAGATTCGCAAGCCGCGCCTCACGGTTCAACTCTCGCTGCGCCCGGACCCGCCGGACGCGCTGCACCAGATCTGTTGCCACGGGGATGTTCAGTTGGCCCCCGATGGTTTCGGCAATGTCCTGAGCCTGATTGAATCCCCTCTCTCGCCGTCGCCGGGCATCCATTGGTGCGGGCACCAGCGCTTCGGGCTTGGTGATGCTGCCGCCGTGCAATCTTTTTTCAAGAAAGCCGGCGAAATCTGCCATCAGCGGCCGCCCGAATTTGCGCTGCCCATTGTATTTGTAACGGCTCATCATGCCGTCCAGCGGATACTGGTAGCGCCAGGGAACAAAGGACGTCTGGAAAGGTGGCGGGTGCTTCAGGCAATCGCCGCACAGCAGTTCCGAAGAAGGAAAGGCAAGGGGCAGGGCGCAGCAGCGACAGTGCCAGCGGTTAACCGGTAAATCGTCCCGGCAAGGCTGGCATAACCCATTGAAAGCGTTGGAGGAAAGGCAGGCGACGCAGAGTCCGCCCTGCTTTACGCTGTTAACCTTTTGTTCCAGGAAGGTTGACAGCCAGTTCAGTCCCTTTATCATCTGATTCATCCGTAAACCCAGAGACCGGGAAAGGTTAACAGGACTTTTACATGACCGCTACAGAACTCCGCCACGACTGGACACTGCAGGAAGCCCGCGAGCTTTTCGAGCTCCCCTTTAACGATCTTCTGTTCCGTGCCCAGAGCGTGCATCGTCAGCACTTCGACCCGAATGAAGTGCAGGTGAGCACTCTGCTGTCGATCAAGACTGGCGCCTGCCCCGAAGACTGCAAGTACTGCCCGCAGAGCGGTCATTACAACACTGGGCTTGAGAAAGAAAAGCTGCTGGAAATTGAAAAGGTGGTGGCGGAAGCCAAGGCCGCAAAACAGAAGGGGGCTTCCCGGTTCTGCATGGGCGCCGCCTGGCGCAGTCCTTCGAAGAAAGACATGCCTTATGTTCTCGACATGGTCAAACAGGTGAAGTCCCTGGGGCTTGAGACCTGCATGACGCTTGGCATGCTCAAAGAAGAGCAGGCGGTGGAACTGGCCGATGCCGGGCTGGATTACTACAACCACAACCTGGACACCTCTGAAAAGTATTACAGCCACATCATCACCACGCGCACCTACCAGGACCGCCTGGATACGCTGGACAATGTTCGCAAAGCCGGGATGAAGGTGTGCTGCGGCGGCATTATGGGCATGGGCGAAGATGAGGATGACCGGGTTGGTCTGCTGATGCAGCTGGCAAACCTTCCTCATCATCCGGAGAGTGTGCCGGTGAATATGTTGGTGAAGGTGAAAGGTACGCCCATGGAGGATGTCGAGGATCTGGATCCGTTTGAGTTCATCCGCATCATTGCGGTGGCGCGGATCATGATGCCGGCTTCTCACGTTCGTCTGTCGGCGGGCCGTGAGAACATGAATGAGCAGATGCAGGCTCTGTGTTTCATGGCGGGCGCCAACTCGATCTTCTATGGCGAGAAGCTGCTGACCACCGCCAACCCTGAGGCCGATGCCGATATGCTGCTGTTCAAGCGTCTGGGGATCCGGCCTGAGCAGCGGGAGCAGTGTGCGTCCGAGGAGCAGGAAGAGGAGGCGATTGCCGAGGCCGTGGAGTATGAGGCGACTCGTCATATGTTCTATGACGCTACCCGGGAATCTGCCTGATTTTACAATGAATTACTGAAGCTCGGGGGAGCAGGCTGCGCGCAGGGCTCTCCGGGATACGCTACAAGCACGTCCCTGTGCGCTTGTTTCGGGCCATCCCTGGCCCTCTACAATCCCGGAGAGCCCTGCACGCAGCCCGCCCGAACCTTCGGGTGCCTTCATGGCATCTAATCTGATCCAAAGTGCAACGGCTAACCTGGAGCGATGCCCGTGCGGGACTTTGCCCTTGAACTGGAAGAACGTAAACACGCTGGGCTTTACCGGACGCGCCGACAGGTAACCGGCCCCCAGACGCCTTCCCTTGTTGCTGACGGCAAACCTCTGCTGTCTTTCTGCAGCAACGATTATCTTGGTCTTGCCAATAACCCCGCCAATATCGAGGCCTTCCGTGATGCGCTTCCGGAGACAGGTCTTGGGGGCGCGGCTTCTCATCTGATCTGTGGTCATCATGATGCCCATCACCAGTTGGAGCTTCGTTTGGCGGAGTTCACCGGTCGCAGCTCTGCGCTGTTTTTCTCCACCGGCTATATGGCCAATATGGGGGTTATTTCGGCACTGGCTGGCCGTGGCGATACGATTTTTTCGGATCGGCTGAATCATGCCTCCATTATCGATGGCTGCATTCTGAGCCGTGCCCGGGTTCGGCGTTATGCCCATGGTGATTTTGCAGCGCTGGAGGCGATGCTGGCAGAGACGTCCGGGCACAAGCTGGTGGTAACAGACGGTGTGTTCAGCATGGATGGTGACATTGCGCCGTTGGCGGAGTTGGCTCGGGTCTGTCGGGCCCATGATGCACTGCTGGTTGTTGATGATGCCCACGGAATTGGTGTGCTGGGGCCTGAGGGGCGGGGCAGTATTGCCGAACAGGGGTTGTCGGAAGAAGATGTGCCAATTCTGATTGGCACCCTGGGCAAGGCGGTAGGAACCAGCGGTGCATTCGTGGCCGGGCCGTCGATGCTGATGGATTATCTGGTGCAGAAGGCCAGGACCTATATTTATACGACGGCGATGCCGCCGGCGCTTGCCATGGCGACCATTTCGAGTCTGGATCTTATTGAACGGGATCAGGGGCGTCGTGATCATGTGTTGGGGCTGGTGTCCCGGTTCCGTCGTGAGGCTTCTGCCATGGGGTATGAGTTAATGCCCTCGCGAACACCGATCCAGCCGATTATGATTGGTGATAATCACCACGCGCTGGCACTGAGTCAGGCCCTGGAGGAGCGAGGTTTACTCGTCTCGGCGATTCGCCCGCCCACGGTTCCGGTGGGCGAGGCGCGTCTGCGGGTTACATTCAGTGCCGCACATTCTCAGGAGAATCTTGATTGTCTGTTGAGCGCGCTTTTCGAGTGCCGTCATCTGGTTCAAACGACGGATGTGGCGATATGAGCTCTGGTAAGGTCTGTTCGCGTCTGGTGGTGGTTGCCGGTTGGGGCGTTCGAGCAGAGATGCTGTCGGAACTCTATGGTAACTGGCCCGGGGAAGTGGTGCCGGTGTCGCTGGATGATGATTTGCTGGCCCGTTGCGATTCTCTTTCAGAAGTAACTGATGAGCTGTTGTCGCTGTATCCGGAACCATCAGTCTGGATGGGTTGGTCCCTGGGTAGTCAGGTTGTGATGGAAGCTGCCGCGCGAGAGACTGGCTCGGTATCCTGCGCCATAACGCTGGGCGGTTTTCCGAAGTTTGTTGCCGATGAAAGCTGGCCCCATGGGATGCCGGCAGGGGATTTCCGGGCTTTCGCCCTGGGTATCCGGCGGGATCCCCAGCGGTATTGGTTGCATTTTCTGTTGTTGATGATTAACGGCGCTGCCCATGAGAAAGGGGAGCGTCAAAGACTCAAGCCCTGGCTCGAAAAAGGCACCCTGGTTTCTCACGAACACCTCTGCAAGAGTCTGGCCTGGTTGGAAACCGGCGACCAGAGGGCTTTATGGCATTCACTCGCCACGCCCGCCCTCCATATCATGGGTGAAAAGGATATTGTGGTCCGGTCCTGGGCAAACGATCTTTCCGTTCCGTCTTCAAGCAGCCATGCGAGGGTTTCGGGCATGGCGCACTGGCCAGGTGGATGTTCGGCCTCTGATTGCTGGAGCGCAATGCAGACGTTTTTTGTCGAGCAAAGGGGGCTGTCATGGGCGTAATAAGCCTCGCGCCGGAGACAGCGGGCGCTTCCCGTACCCTGAAGTCGGATATTGCACGAGGCTTTGGCAACGCCAGCGGCTCTTATGACAGCGCTTCCCGGCTGCAGCGATTCATGGGTAACACCATGCTGCAAAAACTCCAGTCCAAAGAGGAAAGCCCGTTTCGTTCAAGCGTGCTGGACCTTGGTTGTGGCACCGGTTGGTTTACCCGCAAGTTCGCTGATCTGGGGTGCATTGAGGCGCTGGGCGGGGTTGATCTGTCAGCGGGTATGCTGGAGCAGGCTCGTGAGAATGGGCCGGACGGAATCAGCTGGATTGTGGCCGATGCCGAGCACCTGCCTTTACCCGATGACAACGTCGACCTGATTTTCAGTAACCTCATGATTCAGTGGTGTGATGATCCCCGTGCGGTGCTTCGGGAATGCCAGCGTATTCTGCGTCCCGGTGGATCGCTCATGGTCTCGACGCTTCTTGATGGCACTCTGCGTGAACTGAAAAACGCCTGGCAGGCAGCAGATCCGGATCATCAGCACGTGAATCAGTTTGAGACCGAGCTCGGGCTGCAGGCCAAAGTGCGCGCCGAATTGTCGGATGCCACCCTTGAAACCCGCACCATCAGGCTTCCCTACGATTCGCCCATGGCCCTGGCAGGTGAGCTTCGCCATCTTGGGGCAGGCTTCCGGGGCGCTGGTCGGCGAAAAGCCGTCACGGCACCCGGCAGGATGCGGGCAATGTGTAAGCAGTATCCCAGGGAGCCGGACGGCACTATCATGGCAAGCTATGAAGCTGCCTGGGTTTACTGGCAGAAACGATAAGACTCGGCGACAGGACGCAATAATGGCCAAACATTCTTTCTTTGTAACCGGTACCGATACGGGAGTAGGGAAAACCCTGGTATCCGCAGCCATTCTGCACGCGGCCAGGGCCATGGGGAAGCATACCCTGGCGATGAAACCCATCGCATCGGGTTGCGAACGGACGCCCGAAGGCCTTCGCAACGAAGATGCCCTGATTTTGCAGAACGCTATTACGGAGCCGCTGGCTTACGAGCTGATCAACCCGGTGGCCCTGGAGCCGGCCATTGCCCCCCACGTGGCGGCGGAGCAGGCCGGGCGTCACATCACCTCTGATCGCCTGGTCGGGTTCTGCCGTGGTTTGCAGATTCGTCCGGCGGACCTGCTGCTGGTGGAAGGTGCCGGTGGCTGGCGGGTCCCGCTCAACGATCGGGAAACCTACTCGGAGTTTCCCCGGCAGCTGGCCATGCCGGTTATTCTGGTGGTCTCACTGCGCCTGGGGTGCATTAACCATGCCCTTTTGACGGCAGAAGCCATCAGGAGTGACGGTCTGAGAGTGGCAGGATGGGTCGCCAACCGTACAGAGGAAGAACCCATGAGTTGCGAACAGGACACCCTGAACTACCTCGTCAACCACATGGCGGCGCCCTGTCTCGGCATTCTCCCCTGGCTGGAGCAGGCGCGCCCGGAAATGTTGGCTGGTTATCTGAATATTGATGGGTTGTTTGAAAATTGACCAGGAATGTGGCTTAATTATGTCAATTAATGGTCATCGGGCAGCGTAGTTATGATCAGTAACACTCTCGCAGTTGGAATCCAGGGCATTCAGGATGGCATGGTCGGCATGGACAACGCCGCCCGCAAGATTGCCCGTGGCGGCACCGATGGACCCCAGGGAACTGCAGAAGGTGCAGGCAGCCTTGTTGAGCCCATCGTTGATCTCAAGATCTACGAGCGCAGTGTTGAAGCGTCCGCACAGGTGGTAAAAACTGCGGATGAAACACTGGGAACACTCCTGGATATCATGGCCTGATAACTGAAAGAGCGCCGAGTCCGTGCTTTCGTCTCTTCCTCCTGTTCCCCCGTTTTCCCCCGGGGCCTCTTTTCAAGGGCAGGTTTCGCCACGTGTTCAGGCAACCGGTTCGGCAGCGGCGGAGCCCGAGACGCCTTCTGCTGAAGCCAGATTCACTGAGGCTTCTGGGAAAGCCGAGTCAGCACGGGAAAACCCCCAGTCGAAACCTGATGGCAAGAATTCCGATAACCCTCAGGGCCTTTCTGAGCAGGAGCTGAAACAGCTCACCGAGCTGAAAGCCCGGGATCGTGAAGTTCGCGCCCACGAAGCCGCGCATCAGGCCGTGGGTGGCCAGTATGCCGGTGCAATGTCGTTTACCTACCAGCGGGGCCCGGATGGCGCCCAGTATGCGGTAGGCGGTGAAGTCTCCATCGACCTGTCTCCGGTGCAGGGGGATCCCCAGGCCACCATTGAGAAAATGCGGATCGTCCGGGCGGCCGCCATGGCGCCGGCGGAGCCGTCGGGCCAGGATCGTGCCGTTGCCGCCCAGGCCATGCAGATTATGCTCCAGGCCCAGTCCGAGCTTGCTGCCGAATCCGGTTCCTCTCCAAGGGCGGCCAGCGATGCCTATCGTGAAGTCTCTGCCATGGGAGACGTTGAGCAAAAAGGTGACGAAAAGCGCGTCTCATCCTTCGAGCCTGTGTCTGCCTGACCCCTTCCTGCCCCTGGTCCT
The DNA here is from genome assembly GCA_964520755.1 of uncultured Marinobacter sp. Lineage (GTDB taxonomy): Bacteria > Pseudomonadota > Gammaproteobacteria > Pseudomonadales > Oleiphilaceae > Marinobacter. Next base: position 49,873 of record CAZFQI010000008.1, read on the forward strand.
CATCTACACATGAATATCCCGCAATTACAGGCCACTTGTGCCCGGCATCCACTGTCATCGCGCGTGATCAGGTGACAGTTCGCAACACAAATTTTGCATCCGGCTATTGACAATTCTGTGCCTCTAAACGTATGTTTCAAACAAGTGTTTAATTAAGGCTGCAGCGCATTGCGTTGCGGTGTCTGAGCAAACCCAAGGCCAGAAGCTGTAAAACCTGACTCAGCCGAGACCGAAAACCGAGGTGGATTCCATGCCTGACTACAAAGCGCCCCTGCGTGACATCAAATTCGTAATGACCGAGCTGCTGGACAGCGAGCAGCACTACGCGAACCTGGAAGGCGCTGAAGACGCCACTCCGGATATGGTGGATGCCATTATCGGGGAAGGTGCCAAGTTCTGTGAGCAGGTCCTGTCTCCGCTGAACCAGGTGGGTGACAAGGAAGGCTGTACCTGGAGCGAAGACGGCGTCAAGACGCCGACTGGCTTCAAAGAAGCCTACCAGCAGTACGTTGAGGGCGGCTGGCCATCAATGAATGCTGACCCCAATTACGGTGGTCAGGGGTTGCCTGGCTCTCTGGGGATTGTCATGAGCGAGATGGTGGGCACCGCAAACTGGTCATTCGGGATGTACCCCGGGTTGAGTCATGGTGCGACCAATACGATTGAAGAGCACGGTACTGAGGAACAGAAGCAGACCTACCTGACCAAGCTGATCAGCGGTGAGTGGACCGGCACCATGTGTCTGACCGAGCCGCACTGTGGTTCCGACCTGGGTACCCTGCGCACCAAGGCCGAGCCGAATGCCGACGGTACCTACGCCATCACCGGCACCAAAATCTTTATCTCTGCCGGTGAGCACGACATGGCCGAGAACATCGTGCACATCGTTCTGGCCCGTCTGCCTGGCGCCCCGGAAGGCACCAAGGGTATCTCCCTGTTCATTGTGCCCAAGAATCTGCCGAACGAAGATGGCTCCTCCGGTGAACGAAATGCGGTTTCCTGCGGCTCCATCGAGCACAAGATGGGTATCCACGGCAACGCCACCTGCGTAATGAACTTCGACGGCGCCAAGGGCTGGCTGATTGGACCCGAGAATAAGGGCCTGAACTGCATGTTCACCTTCATGAACGTGGCTCGAATCGGTACCGCGATCCAGGGGCTGGGTGCGGCAGAGCTGGGCTTCCAGGGCTCACTGGCCTACGCCAAGGAGCGTCTGGCCATGCGTTCACTGAGCGGCCCGAAGAACCCGGAAGGCATCGCTGATCCGATCATCGTTCACCCGGATGTGCGTCGCATGCTGCTTACTCAGAAGGCTGTCGCCGAGGGCGCTCGTGCCCTGATCTACCTGACTGCTCAGCAGGCCGATGTTGTTAAAAGTGGCAAGACCGAAGAAGAGCGGCGCGCTGCAGATGAAGCCCTGGGCTTCCTGACGCCGATTGCGAAGGCGTTCCTGACCGAGATCGGTTACGAAGCAGCCAACCTGGGCATGCAGGTCTTCGGTGGCCACGGCTTTATCTCCGAATGGGGCATGGAACAGAACGTTCGTGACGCCCGTATCGGCATGATCTACGAAGGCACCACCGGCATTCAGGCGCTGGATCTGTTGGGCCGCAAGGTTCTGATGACCCAGGGCGAATCCCTCAAGGGCTTCACCAAGCAGGTGCACCTGTTCTGCAAGGAAAATGCTGAAGACGAGCAGCTGAAGGAATTCATTGAGCCGCTGGCAGCCATGAACAAGGAATGGGGGGACTTGACCACCAAGATCGGTATGTCTGCCATGAAGAACCGTGAAGAAGTGGGTGCGGCCTCCGTGGACTATCTGATGTACTCCGGTTACGCAGTGTTCGCCTACCTGTGGGCTCGTATGGCCAAAGTTGCCCTGGACAAGATGGTTGAGGGTACCACCGAGGAAATGTTCTACAACGCCAAAATCCAGACTGCGCGCTTCTACTTCAAGCGTATGCTGCCCCGCGCCAAGGGCCACGCAGAAAGCATGCTGGCCGGCGCCGACAGTCTGATGGACATGCCGGAGGAAGCCTTCGCCATCTAAGGCGCGGGCACCGAAGGACGGTTCCAAAGGACAGAAAGCCCGCGCTCCCCGGAGGCGGGCTTTTTTCATGAGTTGCGGTCCGTTTTTAGGGTAGAATAAACGCCCATAAAAATAATCTTCAGCGGACACATAGCCCGAGCAGGTGTGACCGGCCGGAAGACCGGCCCTATTGCCACCTGAACAGACTGACAGAATTTTTGGAGAGTTTTAGATGGCTGATTATCAGGCACCCCTACGTGACATGCGCTTCGTTCTGAATGAGGTTTTCGATGCCCCTTCCCTGTGGGCCTCACTCCCCAAGGTTGCCGAGAATGTCGACCCGGAAACGGCGGATGCGATTCTTGAAGAAGCCGGCAAGATCAGCAGTGGTGTACTTGCGCCTCTGAATCGCGAAGGTGATGAGCAGGGCTGCAAATGGAACGACGGTGAGGTCACCTCTCCGGACGGCTTCAAGGAAGCCTACCAGACCATCGTTGAAGGCGGCTGGAACGGCCTCGGCGGTAACCCGGACTTTGGCGGCATGGGCATGCCCAAGACCCTGGTGGCCCAGTTCGAGGAGATGATGCAGGGTGCCAATATGGCCTTTGGTCTCGCTCCCATGCTGACCGCCGGTGCCTGCCTGGCCCTGGATGCCCACGGCAGTGATGAGCTGAAAGAAAAATACCTGCCCAATATGTACTCCGGTGTCTGGTCCGGCGCCATGGATCTGACCGAGCCTCACGCCGGCACGGACCTGGGTATTATCCGCACCAAGGCGGAACCGAATGATGACGGCTCCTTCAACGTTACAGGTACCAAGATCTTTATCACCTGGGGCGAGCATGACATGGCGGAGAACATCGTCCACCTGGTGCTGGCCAAGCTTCCGGATGCCCCGAAAGGTCCCAAGGGCATTTCCATGTTCCTGGTACCCAAATTCCTGGTGAATGAAGACGGCTCCCTGGGCGAGCGCAACAGCTTCAGCTGTGGCTCCCTCGAGAAGAAAATGGGCATCAAGGGTTCTGCCACCTGTGTCATGAACTTCGATGGCGCCAAAGGCTGGCTCGTTGGCGAGGAGAACAAGGGCCTGGCGGCCATGTTCACCATGATGAACTACGAGCGCCTGGGCGTTGGTATCCAGGGCATCGGCGCTGCTGAAGCCTCTCTGCAAAGCGCTCGGGAATACGCCCTTGATCGTATCCAGAGCCGTGCACCCACGGGTGCCCAGCAGCCCGAGAAGGCGGCTGATCCGATTCTGGTACACCCGGATGTCCGCCGTATGCTGCTGACCATGAAAGGCTATGTGGAGGGTGGTCGTGCTTTCTCAACCTATGTGGCTCAGTGGCTGGATATTGCCAAGTATGCCGAGGACGACGAGCGGCGCAAGCACGCCGAGGGCATGGTGGCGCTGCTGACACCGGTGGCCAAGGCTTTCCTGACCGATCGCGGCCTGGATGCCTGCATCATGGGCCAGCAGGTTTTCGGTGGCCATGGCTTCATCCGCGAGTGGGGCCAGGAGCAGCTGGTTCGAGACTGCCGCATTACCCAGATCTACGAAGGAACCAATGGTATCCAGGCGCTGGACCTGATGGGCCGGAAGGTGGTCGGTACCCAGGGTAAGCTCTATGAACTGTTTGCTCAGGATGTCGCGAGCTTCCTTGAAGAGAACAGTGGTCACGAGCACCTGCGCCCGTTCCTTGAGCCTCTTGCGGCAGCGGTTGAGCGTCTTGACGATGTAACCGAGCACGTAATCAAGCAGGCTGGCGACAATCCGAACGCGGTTGGCGCCGCCTCAGTGGACTACCTGGACCTGTTTGGCCTGACGGCTCTGGGCTATATGTGGGCGAAGATGGTCAAGGCGGCTGCACCCCAGGCCGAGGGTGATACCTCTGGTTTCTACAGTGGCAAACTGAAGACAGCGCGGTTTTACTTTGACCGTCTGCTGCCAAAAACCGTTTCCCTGGCAGAGGGTATTCGCAGTGGCAGTGACTCAATGATGGCACTGACTGCTGAAGAGATCTGACTCTGACAGCGGACAAAGGCACAAAAAAAACAGGCTCTCGGGCCTGTTTTTTTATGTCCGCTTGATAAGCGGCCTCGTTTTCCGGGCGTTCAGAGTCTCTCCATCGTCTCCGGGTTGGTGACAAACGGGTTGTCGTTGCCCTGGATTTCGGCAATGCGGCGGTGACGGGTCAGCTCCCCATCATCCGGCGGATCCAGTCGGTTCCATCCCTTGAACACCGCGGAGGAACCCAGCCAGGGCAGGTTGTAGGTGTCCACCATGTAGGCAACTGTGCGCGCAACATCGCCTTTGACCCGCACCGGTGGCTCAAAGAACTGGGCGCTCTGTCGAATGCCGCACTCATCCCCACTGACTGACGGGCCAAGATCCTCGTAGCGGGCATTGCGACGGCCCATCTCCGTCCGGCTGCGCACCGGAATCATGTTGTGCATGTCGGATGCGATCTGTCGGTAACGATTGTCCTGCTCGCACTGGCGTGATGTGCCGCAGTCCAGTGCGCTACGGACATCCGCCAACGGGTAGACGTAGCCGTCGGTCAGTACAAAGCCTTTGGTAGTAAAGGTGGTATCGCAGAAGAATGACTTGCCACCATTGGCGTAAAGATTGCCCCAGAAATGCTCGGAAACAACGGTTTCCGGATCACTGAATCGGGTATTCTGGCCAATCACTAGGGTGGTTGTGAGTAACAGGCCGAGTGCTGTGGGTATCAGTAAGAATCTTTTCATACGCCTTTTATACCTCGCAGTGTGTGCAAGCGCGCTGGTAATTCAGGCCCCTTTGATAGGAACGGATCATAATCTGATCAGTCGGGCCAAAACTATGACGCTTTGTTCACTGATACTGTGAAGTATGGCACAGAGGCCCCAAACCACGGAGCCTCTGAGGTATAAAATTGTGGCGTACTGTTAACCGGTTAACAGTTTACTTCAGTTTGTTTCGGATGTTCTGATACCCGCTTTTCAGGTCTTCGCCCAATTTCGAGGCAGTCTGGCGGGCTTCCTGGGACGCATTTTCGGCATCATGCAGAACCTCATCAATCTTGGTTCTGAATCGATCCCAGTCCTGCTCAAGGTCGTCCCACTCGTCTTTTACGTCTTCCCGGGCCAGATGCATCTGGACGCGTGCTTCATCCCGGTACTGCTTTACCTTCTCCGATAGCTTTTTGAGCTCTTCCTGAAGACTCATTTCAAGCACCTCCTTGGATTGTTGGTGTGCTTACAATGCGCCCGATTGCAAAAAACTGTCAAGGGGCAGCCATGTCAGAAAGTGACAAGGAGGAAAGAGTTTGATCCAGGTCAGGAACGGGCTGCGAGCAGGGCCGACATGTCCCGGAGATAATGCCACGGAGTCAGGGGATCGAAACCTTTGGCGGCCCGGTCAATCTGGCTGCATAGGGCGATCGCGTTGTTGAGCTGGGAACGGTTCAGCCGGCGAGCGGCCTGTTCCAGGGCCCGTGCTCTTTGAGGTTGGAACACGCCGCGTTTTTTTAGGAAGGCAGCTGGATTCTCGGACTGGCCAGCCGAAGACTTCAGCTCGAGCAGCAGGTTCAGGTCGCGGCTGAGAACCGTCAAAAGTCCAAGAGGGTTCTCTCCCTCCTGCTGCAGGACAGTTATCATCTTGCCGGCGTGGGGTGCCCGCCCACTGATCAACTCGGTTACCAGTTCAAAGCCGTTGAACCGGGAACTGTCCTGGACCGCCTGCTCAACGGTTTCCTCGTCGATGGTATTGCCGTTTGCCAGCAGCGACAGCCTGTCGAGCTCCTGACTGGCGGCAAGCAGGTTACCTTCCAGACGTTCGCTCATGATTGCCAGTGCGCCCCGGGTAAGACTCAGACCGCGGTTGCTGGCTCTCTGCTGGAGCCAGCCCTGGAATTTGTCAGCATCGACGGGCCACACCGGCACATGTACGCCTTTTCCCTGAAGCTCCTTGTACCATTTGCGGCGGGTTTCCGCCGCGTCCAGGCGAGCGCTGATTAGCAGCAGGATTATGTCTTCGGGAGGATCAGCCAGCACTCGTTCCAGTACTGCACGGCCGTCGCCAAGCTTGCCGGTTGGCAGGTGAATCTCGATGCGCCGTTTTTCCGCGAACAATGACATGGCACTGAACTCTTCCGCAACGGCGTTCCAGTCCAGTTGTTGGTCAGCATGGAAGGTCAGACGGTCCTCGAAGCCGGCGTCTTTCGCGGCCTTTCGAATCTGGTCGCAGCATTCCTGGACCAGCAGCGGTTCATCCCCGGAAATGAGATAGACGGGGGAAAGGCCTTTTTTCAGTAATTGGGATAGCTGGCCCGGATTAGTCTTCATGGCTTGCCTGTGGCTGAGGCGTCGGCTTCCTGGTTGCGCTGGTATTCTGTCCGAATGGCTTCAATCCTCTCCCGAGTCAGCGGAGCCAGTCGGAATATAACCTGTTGCGCAAGGCGATCATCCATTTGCTGGCGCAGCGTTTCCTCTTCCCGCTGTTTCGCCAACACGTTGGTTTCATCGTACCGGTAACTTTCGCTGGTGTTCAGGCGCGTTGTGGCTACCATGGGAACCCGGTCCGCGCTGATCACCTCAAGATCCACGGAGTGGCGCAACGTGTATTCTGCAGCTCCGGCCTGGGCCGTAATGGCGGACGCGCGACGGTCTCGTGTGAAGTTTCTCAGGCGCAGGATATAGTCCGCATCTGCCACTGGTACGAGGCTGACATCACCAAGGGTGAGCTGTTCCCGTATTGACTGGCACAGCGTGCCGGGAATCTGTGACGAACAGTCAACCGCCAGGGGCTCCAGGGCCGAAGAAACCGGCGGCGCTCCCCGCAACTGGAATCCGCACCCCGCAAGAAAGGCCGCCATGACGGCGGCAGACATAAGGTGTGCAGCGGATCTCAGGGTGGGAAGCCGGGACATATCAGTTGGCCACCACGTTCACCAGCTTGCCAGGCACCACGATGACCTTGCGCACTGTTGCGCCCTCGGTAAAGCGCATGACGTTCTCGTTTTCCAGGGCCAGCTTTTCCAAATCGGCCTTGCTGATGTCGGCGGGCACATCTTCCTTGGCCCGAACCTTGCCGTTGACCTGGAGAACCACCTGGATCTGGCTGCGAACCATGGCCGACTCATCAGCCTTGGGCCAAGGCGCATCGACGACCGGCTCTTGGTGACCCAGCGCCTGCCACAGGGTGTGACAGATGTGGGGGACGATCGGAGACAGCACGAGTACCGCAGTGTCCAGGGCTTCCTGCCGGACAGCCCGGGTCTGGGGTTCGTCACCCTGGAGTTTGCCGACATCGTTGAGCAGTTCCATCACCGCGGCAATGGCCGTGTTGAAGGTCAGGCGACGGCTGATATCGTCACTGACCTTGGCAATGGTTTCGTGCGTCTTGAGACGCAGATTCTTCTGGGCATCGTTCAGCGCCGCTGCCTCCACAGCCGGCGCATCGCCAGCGGCGGCATGTTCGTTCACCAAGCGCCAGAGACGCTTGAGGAACCGGTGCGCACCCTCAACCCCGCTGTCGGACCACTCCAGGGATTGCTCCGGGGGTGCCGCAAACATCATGAACAGCCGGACGGTATCGGCACCGTGCTGATCAATAATCGCCTGGGGGTCAATGCCATTGTTTTTGGACTTGGACATTTTGGTCACGCCGCCGATCTCCACCGGCTCACCATCTGTGGCCAGCGATGCTCGGACCACTTGGCCTTTGCTGTCGCGCTCGACAGTTACATCTGCTGGGTTGAACCAAGTCTTGCTGCCATTCTCTTCGTTGCGGAAGTAGGTCTCGGCCAGGACCATGCCCTGAGTCAACAGACGTTTGAACGGCTCGGAACTGGTCACCAAGCCCACATCCCGAAGTAGTTTATGGAAGAAGCGGGCGTAAAGCAGGTGCAGGATGGCGTGTTCGACACCTCCGATATATTGATCCACCGGCAGCCAGTAGTTGGCTGCGGATGGATCGAGCATGCCCTGGTCGTAGTTGGGGCTGCAGAACCGGGCGTAGTACCAGGAAGACTCCATGAACGTGTCGAAGGTGTCGGTTTCCAGAGTCGCCGGCTGTCCATTGAATTCGGTCTTGCACCACTCGGGGTCGGCCTTGATGGGTGACTGGACACCGTCCATCTCCACATCTTCTGGCAGACGCACCGGCAGCTTGTCGTCGGGCACCGGCATCTCGGTGCCGTCCTCCAGAGTCATCATCGGAATAGGCGCGCCCCAGTAGCGCTGACGGGATACACCCCAGTCGCGCAGGCGATAGTTCACGGTGCGCCTGCCGATGTGATTCTCTTCCAGGTATTTAGCAATTTCGTCGAACGCTTCTTCGCTGGTCAGGCCGCTGTACTTGCCGGAAGACACCAGCGTGCCTTTCTCGGTAAACGCCTCTTCCTGGACATCAATCTCGCGGCCATCGCGCGCGGCGATCACCTGCTTGATCGGCAGCCTGTACTTGCGGGCAAATTCATGGTCTCGCTCATCGTGGCCCGGAACCGCCATCAGGGCGCCGGTACCGTAATCGGTCAGCACAAAGTTGGCGACCCAGACCGGAATCTCTTCCTGGGTCAGCGGGTGAATAACGTGGAATCCGGTGTCGATCCCCCGTTTCTCCATGGTCGCCAGCTCAGCCTCGGCGGTCTTGTTGTTGCGGCACTCCTCGACAAATTCAGCCACATCGCGATGACGCTCGGCGGCCTCCTTGGCCAACGGGTGCTCTGCGGCCACGGCCATGTAACTGACACCCATCAGAGTGTCCGGGCGCGTGGTGTAGACGGTCAGGCCAGAGTCCCTGTCTTTCAGCGGGAAGGTCAGCTCGGTGCCTTCGGACTTGCCGATCCAGTTGCGCTGCATGGTCTTGACCTGCTCGGGCCAGTC